>JAJAZO010000198.1 GCA_026785745.1 Chitinophagaceae bacterium
ATTCAAAGTTATTCCGGTTAGGATTAAGTTACCGGTTTAATAAATTGAAATAACTGGTCTATATCAAAAAGCAACAATTATTTTTCAATAATTGTAACAAACTCCTGTTCCAATCCTAAAGACTGCTCATATAATTTTTGAATAAACCCTCTCCCCCATTTTGCATAATAGTAAGAAAGATTTTCTTTTCTTTCCTGCAAGCCATTACCGGGAAATAGTTGCTCTTTAATAGTATGTATCTGCCGTTGCTGGTCTGTAAATTTTCTTCTTTCTGCCTTTAGCATTTTCTTTTCCAGTTGCCGGAGGCGGTAAAGTGTTTGTGTCTTTAATGCTTCCACATGTTTTTCTAATGTGGTATCAATAGAAGTTGCTTGTTTTTTAATAAGATTGTATAACTGCTCCGTTTCAGAAAAAGTGCCGTTAAATGTTAGTTTTTTGTCTGTCTCTCTTGCTACCAGCCGGTTTATTAATTCCTGTTCCGGCAAAAAGAAATCTTCCACTGTAAAACCAAGATGGTTGATTTTCTCTTGCCATTTCCATTCTACAATAAAAAATGAGTTGCGAAGCACAAATATAGGGAAAGGAATTTTATAATGTTCAAACAAATCTTTTAGCTGCAACCAGTAAGCGGTTTCTCCGCCGCCACCTATAAAAACGATATTGGGTAAAATGGTTTCCTGGTATAACCCACGAAGAATAACATTGGGACTGAATCGTTCGGGATGTTCTTGTAACTCGTTCTTTAGTTCGTCTTCAGAAAGGTCGAGACTTGTTCCTTGCGCCTTGCCTGCCTCTCCGGTAGGCAGGTACCTTGTACCTTCTTTTATAATTCTCTCCCTCTTATCATCAATCAAATAAAATAAATTGATCTCTCTCGGACTTACCTGCACTTTATAACCGGCAGCCTGTAATTTATCAGCTGTTTTTTCTACAATGTCTGAAGCCGTTTGGTTGAGCAAGTCGTCTTCAAAGACCGGCACCATCTGCTTTTTCAATGCTGCATTATCAGGCAACAGTACAATCAATCCATACTCTGCAAATAGCGAATTCACAAAATGAAAAGTAGCATCCTGTATGGTTGTACCTTCTTTATAATACTTTTTTATACCGGCATTTATTTCATCACCATTTGGCAACACCAGCAACTGTCCTTCCATTAACCCGATCAGCTTAATCAATTCCTTATCAACCTTCATCCTTCCTACTGCACCGATCTGCTTCGTATTCCAGATTAACTGTTGTCCGCCTAAATGAATATGATTTAATTCATCAAGATCTGCATCTTCAGAGCCGATGTAAAAAACAGGGACAAAATTGTATGCAGGCAGGGAAGCTTTTAAATGTTCGGCCAGTTTGATGGCATGGATAATTTTGTAAATAAAATATAATGGACCGGTAAAAATATTGTTCTGGTGTGCGGTGGTAATAGTGAATGTACCAGTTGAAAGCAGCAATTGGACATTCGATTTTACTTTGTCGCTGGCTTCTACTCCTTCATATTGTTTCTTTAATTGATCCACTAATATCTCCCTATTCGTGGCAAACCTTTTTCTTGCATCAATCGCTTTTTGAATTCCCTGCAAAGTAGGTGGATGTGCATAAAAGGATTTCAACCCTTCCGTATGATCAAGGTAGTCTAAAACAGTTTTGGAGAAGCTGTTGGTTTGCCGGTAAGGTAATCGGGTAGATGTACACTCCATAAGTGGGTGTAAAAGTAAGAAGTCTATAGCTGAACTTGCAATCCGTCTATCAATTTAATCTCTTTTAAACATTTCTTTACCACATAGGACATAGAAAACATAATATACACATAGAGCCAATCTATGTGTATATTTCTATGCCCCTATCTTTCTATGTGGTAAAATTTACTTTTTAAGAAAACCTTTCAACACTAAATGGTTTCAGGTCCATACTTGCCGGTTGATTGTTCACTATTTCATTTACTAATTTCCCGGTTCCGGCTCCCAGGCTCAGGCCCAGCATAGAATGACCAGTGGCCACCGTTACGTTATTATATTTTTTTACCCGCCCAATATAAGGCAATCCATCTGCCGAACAAGGACGATACCCATACCATATTTTTTCCACCGGGGGAAGTGGTACATCAAAGTCAGGATAAAACCGTTTAACGGCATCTAATATTCCCTGCACCCGTTTCATCCGTGGTGGTGTTTTGTGAGAAGTAATTTCCATGGTGCCGCCAAACCTGATTTTGTTTCCATCCATCGGTGTGATGGCAGCACGACCTTCGAGCAAGACTGCCGGATAATTTACTCTATATGGCGAGTTTTCTAATGTAACGGAGTAACCCCGGCCCGGCATCAATGGAATTTTTACAGCCATCAACTTAGCTGTCTGCCTGCTCCATGAGCCGGTGGCAATTATCACTTCATCCGGTTCATGTACAGCAGATGCAGTAATAATTTTTTTTATACTTCCACCTGCCTTTTCAAATTGTATCACTTCCTGGTTGGAAATTAATTTTACCCCTTGTTTTTTCAAATAAGTAATAAGATTCTGCATCAGTTTATTGGGATAGCAATGAGCATCACAGTTGAACAGGATGGCACCCAACCCATTTATTCTTGTCTGCGGTTCTAATGCCTGCAGTTCTTCTTTACTTAATAATTGTGTATCGGTTAATCCTAACTCATGTGCTTTTTCTACTGTATGCTTTGCATGTTCACCACCGGCTTCTGTCTGAAATATTTCTAACAACCCTTTTTGCTGGTAAGCAAAATCAAAACCCGGAATGGATAACCATTCTTCATATTCCCGTTTACTAATGATGGCAATATCCCGAAGTGGCGCTGCTGCTGTTTGCACATGATCTTTTGTAGCACTTCGGACAAACTTCAATCCCCAGTTAACAAGGTTCCAATCCATTCGTGGCTGCACATAAAAAGGGCTTTTGGAATTCCACATCCATTTTAATCCCTGCTTTACAATACCCGGTGTGGCTAATGGAATAAAATGACTGGGACAGATATAACCACAGTTGCCATACGAACAGTTATCGGTAAAATCTCCTTTGTCGAGAACAGTCACTTGCCAACCTGATTGTTGCAAATAGAAAGCAGCACTTAAACCGATAATGCCGCCGCCTATAATAGTTACTTTACCCCTGTCTCCGCCAATTGGCGGGGAATTTGGATTCAATATTTCTTTTACTTCCATGATTTTGCTAAAGAAAAATTATAATTCGATTACCATTCCTTCATATGCCACTCCAAACCCTTGCTTTTTTACTTTATCCTTTTCGGATGACTCTTTTTTCAGCAACGGATTAGTATGATTGAAATGAATAAATACAATTTTTGATTTCTCCACCGAAGATAGGGATGAAAATTTTTGCAGGCTTTCTTCCACAAAAGGATGCGGCACTTCTCTCATATCCCTTCCGGGTAGTTCCCCATTCTTATAAAATGTTCCATCAAGCAATGCCATATCAACCTTTCCCACTTCTGCTACAATATCTTTCTCCCATTTTTCCCATTTATCTATATCCGGAATAAAAAAGATTTTCTTTTTATCGCTTTCAATTACAAATCCCACTGTTTCAGAAAATTCATCGCGGTGAGGCACTTTAACAGGTGTTACCTTTAATGAAGCAGTCAGGGAAACGGTACTATCCGCTTTCAAAGATTGCAGTTGAATATTTTTCAATGAAACTAACTGGCTCCAGGGACCATTATGTTTCAAAAAAGAATCAAGCCTGGGCATTGCCCAAACTGGAATTGCTTTTGCTCCCATTGCTTCTCTGCCCAATTGCATTAATCCACTGTAATGACCGATATGTGCATGAGTAATAAAAATGCCGGCAGGAGAATAATTGTCTTTGGTTAACAGGTATGACTGAACATTTTCTAACTGGTTCGTAATATCCGGCGTTGCTTCAAAGAGCCAGTACTGGTTTGCTTTTCTGTCAACTAATGCAAGGCAGGTAACGTATTTTTTTTCTTCTTTGCCCTGCCAATACGCTTTACAACATTGTTTTGTACAACCTGCTTGCGGATAGCCTGCATCTTGTGCAATGCCAAGCACTACCAAAAACTTATCCGGCAAATTCTTTTCATCCTTCCCAGTAACTGATTTCGCTTTTGATTTACAGCCAGCTACCGTGAAAAAAAAACAGGCAGCTATATATAGTATAAGTGTTTTCAAAATCGTTTAGAATATTTCAACAGTAATGTTTCTTCCAATTCACCACTCACCTATATCACCTGGAACCCATACGCATAAGGATCATCTTCGTTATCAATCCAGATAGTATTGTATCCATAAATTTTTGCCCAACCCTCTACCGACGGACGAATGGCAGGTTTTCCAGCCAATGTCAATTCTTCTTCAATGCGTCCAATGAATTTACTGCCAATAATGCTTTCATGAATAAACTCATCTCCTTTTTTCAACTTTCCTTTTGCATACCACTGCGCCATTCTTGCTGATGTTCCTGTCCCGCAGGGAGAACGGTCAATCGCTTTATCGCCATAAAAAACTGCATTCCTTGCTGTTGAGGTTTTATCTAATACTGCACCTGTCCACAAAATATGAGAGCAGCCTTTTATCGTTTCATCTTCCGGGTGAACAAATTCATACTTCGCATTAATGTTCTTTCTTAGTTCCCTTGCCCAAACTATTAATTTATCTGCCGGGTAATATTCCAGCCCTTTAAAATTTTTCTGCACATCTACAATGGCGTAAAAATTTCCACCGTAAGAAACATCAATTACCAATTCGCCTAAGTCCGGGCATTCGGCAACCAATTCCGTTGAATGTAAAAACGAAGCCACATTAGTCAATCGGACACTCTCTACCTTAAACGACCCACTCCCGACCCGATAGCTATCGGGTTCCGACTCACTACTCCCGGCTGCACTATATTCAATCATCACCAGTCCCGCCGGTGTTTCCATCCTTACTACACCATCAACTTTTGGTTTTATCAATCCTTCTTCAATGGCGATGGTAATTGTTCCAATCGTTCCATGTCCGCACATTGGCAGGCAACCGCTGGTTTCAATAAATAAAACAGCTACGTCATTCGCTTCATCATGCGGAGGATATAAAATACTTCCACTCATCATATCATGTCCTCTTGGTTCAAACATTAGTCCGGTTCTTATCCAATCATATTCCCGGAGAAAATTTTGTCGCTTTTCGCTCATGTTTCTGCCTTCTAATTTCGGGCCGCCTTCTTTGACCAAGCGGACAGGATTACCGCAAGTGTGAGCATCTATGCAATTAAAAATATGTTTCATACTTTATTTATCTTTTACAGCCACCCCAACCATGCTATCAGCCGTACCATAATATAAAAACCATTTGCCTTTAAAGAAAACTAATCCTTCTACAAATGTAGTACCTGCTTTGTACTGTCCTTTTGTTTCATGCGGCAAGTCTGGTTTAATAAAATAATTATCGCACCGCTCTAATAATATGGAAGGATTGTCTAAAGCAAACAAAGCCTGTCCACCGCAGTAAGTTCCACCGGGCAGAGCCGGATCAGCATTTTCATTTTCTATATTTCTTCCATTGTATAATAATAAAATGCCTTTATCCGTAATCAATGCAGGCGGACCGGGTTCAGTAAGATGGCTGTCAAACTTTTTTGCTCTTGGTTGCAGGGCAACCACTAATTCCTGCTGTTCGTTTACTACCGGTGTCCAGTCAATACAATTTTCTGACGAGGCCAGGTACATCGGATTTTCACCCCAGTACATCCAGTACTTACTATTCACTTTTGTGGCAATAATTTTTTTCTTTACCATTTTTGTTACAACCGAGCCGGACTTGCTCCACACATTTAAAAACTTACCGTTGTATGCTTTTGCAAAAGCAGGCCCTTGTTTTTCCCAATGAATTAAATCAGCAGATGTAGCCACACTCAGTCTCGCCACATCACGGTTCCAGCTGGTATATAATAAAACATAAGTACCATCTTCTTTTTCCACAATTCTCGGGTCTTCGCACCCACCAGGGTAATCGTATTGCATAAATTGACTGCTATCGGGATACAATACCGGGTTTTTCATTTTCGTAAAATGAAGGCCGTCTTTACTTACGGCCAACCCAATTCTTGATGTCCGCATACCGATTGCCGTACCAGGTATATCTTCTGCCCGGAATAAAATATACACTTTTCCATTCCGCACAATGGCTGCCGGGTTAAACACATCCGCTTTCTGCCATTGAACCATCTCCTTTCTTATCGGGTCAAAAAAAGTATACGAAGAGTCCGCCTGCATGATGGGATTAAAAGACGGTTTAACAAAACCTCTCATCTGCCAAGACTGGTCTAGCTGTCCATTTGCCGCAACCGTCAACCATAGCAAAAAAAAGAATAAGAGCTTACCCGTTTTTATAATTGTTTTGTTCATCTGCATTTTATATTTATAATCTGTGTTAAGCTTTGGCTAAGCTGTATTTCTTATTCGTAGCTAATTCCCAGATTTTTGTAAATTAGCGACATATTACTTGCTACATGGAAACCTACGGAAAGATACTACTCATTGCTATGCCTGCCTTTCTCTGCCTCGTATTATTTGAGAAATGGTGGGGCTGGCGAAAACAAAAAGACACTGTCCGCAATATGGACATGATAAGCAGCCTTGGCAGCGGTGTTACCAACGTTACCAAAGATGTACTCGGCCTCAGCATTTCCATTATTGCCTATACTTGGCTGGCAGATAAGATTGCGGTTACTCATATCACCGCCACCTGGCTTACTTATCTCATCGCTTTCATCTGTATAGATTTTGCCGGCTATTGGGTACACCGCTGGAGCCATCATATCAATGTATTCTGGAACCTGCACATCATCCATCATAGCAGCGAAGAATTTAATTTGGCCTGTGCATTGCGCCAGAGCATTTCCATGTTTGTCAATCCCTTTACATTTTTACTGATACCGGCGGCATTACTTGGCGTACCAAACGAAGTTATCGCCACCGTTGGCCCCTTGCATTTGTTTGCACAGTTCTGGTATCATACACAGCATATCAACAAAATGGGTTTTCTCGAACATATCATTGTCACTCCTTCCCACCACCGGGTACACCATGCTATCAACAAAGAATACCTCGATAAAAACCTCGGGCAGATATTTATTTTCTGGGACAAACTCTTCGGCACTTACCAGGCAGAATTAAAAGAAGCCCCGCCTGCTTATGGCATTACAAGACCAGTAAGAACCTGGAACCCCATTCGCATCAACTTTCAGCATCTATGGCTGATGATGAAAGATGCATGGCGCACCAACAATTGGAAAGATAAATTTACGCTGTGGTTTAAACCCACCGGCTACCGCCCTGCTGATGTAATAGAAAAATATCCTGTCTATAAAATTGATGACCCGTATCATTTTGAAAAATATGATACCAAAGCCTCTACAGCATTAAATGTGTGGAGCTGGGTGCAACTGATGATGATATTATTTTTCATCAGCTACTTCTTCGGAAGTATTGCTTTAATTAACAGTCTTGATGGTTCTTATATTTTTTGGTATGGAGGCTTTCTTTTCCTGAGTGTGTATGCACTCACCGAACTAATGGACCGTAACCCCTGGGCCCTTTTCTGGGAAGCTGCCCGCTGCGGTCTTGGTCTTGCTTTTTTGGTGCAGCAAAATGATTGGTTTGGCAGCAGTGCTTATTTTTCTCCCGTTATGTATGCATTGGGTGCTTATTTTGTTTTCTCTTTACTTATTACCGGTTGGTTTGTGTTGAAGCATAGGAAGGAAGATGCGTTGGTAATGACGACTTAATGTATTGTCATTCCGGGGAACGAGGAATCTTGTATTTATGTACCAAGCTGCATTGCCACTATCATCGTCTGTGCAGTTTACCCTGAGGAATCGAAGGGTCGCACTCTTTTACGTTCTGTTCGCTACTGAGCAAATTTCGAATACTCTATTTGTCCCATAGGGACATCTCATGGGTAGAATGATAAAATCCAAAAGATATTAACGTTCCATCGGAACGTTTCGTACAATCAATCAACTCCAATGTAGCACCATGCGTTCCTACGGAACGCCGTTTGCCCTGAATCAATTCTACCCATGATCTGTTCCGCTGGAACACAAACGATTCTACGTTTGTAATTAAATTTAAATAATGATATAAAAGTTAACCCGAATAGGTCAATTTCTAGAGTTTTGTATCTTGTCTGTAACTAAAAAAATCTGCCATTAAAAATCAAATTCTCCTTTTCCGGATTTGATCTTCGCTGAAATATCATCAATTAAGCCACTAAAAATATCGTTGGCTTTCTTAAAATTTTTCTTTGCCTCATCAAAATATTTTTCTCTGTATCCTTTCCCATACATAGCTTTTTTCATAGCATCCTAATTATAACTTTTAAACGTCAGTATTGGTGGGCTATCGGAAATCCGATCTATTTTTGCACCTTTCAATTCAATAGATTCAATAGTAATCTTTGCTTTAGCATCTTTGATAAAAACTTTCATCGTAAACCAGTATTCCCATTCTATATCTGGACTTACCCCAAAAATAGGAGGAACCATAAAACTGATTTAAAAAAAAGATTTAAAAGCAATAATTCCAACTTCCCGATCATCAGATTGTGTAACGTCTTTCTGAGATTTAAAAACACCAACTCCCCAAGACTTGAAGATTTTATAAATCTGATCTTTAGATAGGCTGTCTGCATCAACAATACTTTCATAATAAATAGATCCGTCTTTTAAGGGGAAACCCCTCTCAGCCGGTTCCTGGGCCATACTTGTCAGCCCAATTAAAACAAATAACAATAAAAGTACTTTCATGGCGTGGTAATTTAGAGTTTATAAAAATGGTTAACCGTTTGTCTTCTTGGCCTTTGTTGGTCTTCCCTAAAGCATAACGCCGTCGCTAAGTGTTGAGTGTGGGCATTGTGCAGAGCAAAGACACCAGCGACACACCGGTTAAGAGAAACCCTTACTTGGTTTGTTGGTTTTTCTGCCATCGCACAAGGCTATCACAAAACACTCAACAAAGGCCGTTCAAAGTTTTTAGAAACCAAACGGCGGCGAAAATACAAAGACATTAATAAAGGACAAGTAAATGCGAACTTTGATATAGCATGCTATTTAAACTAACATTCCAGCTATCAACAATGCTTTCGATCGTAGCCGATTCTCACTGATGAATTACGAACGAACGCAACTCAGCAAAAATGTATAACTTCAACTTCGATTCGCTGTTCGTTAGTTTTAAACCAGAGCACCCGGATAAAAGTTAGAAATAGCAGCAGGTATGAAATTCTGAGAAGCTGCTATGACGGAAAAGTTGACCGTAACAAAACGAATTTGATCACTCTTAAAAAAATATTATGCCCGAAAGCAGAAAGAGACCTGGACATCATTACCAAAAACCAGCAGACATTCCAGCCCGGCAAAGAGTAAAAGGGAAAATAATCTGGGCCATACTACTGGGCTTTTTTGGATTGCTTATTGCTTATTTTGCAGTCGTCTCCAATTATACTGTACTAATACCAGCAACTTTAATTACGACAATCATTGGCTACTTTATAGGGAAGAAGATGGAACAAAAAGATAAGTAGCGTTGCCGAATAAAATAGTTTTCTTAAAAAAAGGCCGGGCTTGGTCAGGGCACTCAGCTCCAGCATCTGCGGTATATGTTCATCTGTTAAGGGAACTATTAAAGAGCTGGCATTACTTGTATATGCAGAAACAGGTATTACATACACCATCTGGCAACAATCCATTTGCTGTATAATTTCCCACCTGCTTTCCGACATGGCAGGTGTTCCGCAAAAAACAAAACGGCGTGGTCGGTGTTTTCCTAAACCGACCACATGAATTAAAGACAGCATTCTTTGCCACTAAAATCGCTTATCACAATGGTTGGTTCAACTGCAAACCAGCCAACCGGCAGGCACCAACCATGGCGTAAACAGTTAATTAAATTTTTCAGAAATGAATTCGATCAATTTTTCGTCGCTCATTTTATTGGATGTGCTTTCTTTTGCCACCACATTTTTAAACTGGGGTATTTCTGCGAGGTAGTTTATAAACTGTTCCTGAATGGTGCCCGTACCGGTTATATGCACTTCTTCCGCATTTTGCAGGTGAGAAGTTATTTCTTTAAAAAATTTATGCACCGCTGTTTTTTCCTGGTTGTTAGCTGTGTACTCATTGGAGTTACTTTCCTTACCGGCATTACCGGCATGGCAGAGTATAACAAAAGCACCGGTTTCTACATTTTCACGGCCTGCTACGGTGGCATGATGTGAATCCATCCAGATGCCAAATTGTTTTTTGTTCTTTACAGTCATATTATTTATTGCTGCTGCGTTCAATAAGCATGCCCAAAGAATGACGAGTAAGATATGGCCTTGAATCAGGCACCCTTTGCAGTAATAAGTGGTTTAATCCCATATTCGGGCAATCATACCCCAAATATATTGGCCTTGCATTGGCAGGTGCCAAATCGCCCCGGCTTTTATTCACAACCGTTCTATCACATCAATAAAAATCTGCCTTCGTATGCGGTAACCAATGGATTCATATAACTGTATAGCACCTCTATTGCTTGTAAGCACATGCAAAAAAGGGGTGAAGCTATTATCCAATATGATTTTCATTACATGCAGCATCAGGGCTTTTGCATAACCCAGGCCCCGGAAATCGGGATGAGTACATACAGCACTTACTTCAAGGTATGGCACCGGGTGCATCCGCTGCCCTGCCATAGCGACCAGTTTTCCATCAATAAAAATTCCGAAGTAGTTGCCGAATAAAATAGTTTGTTGTAAAAATGGACCGGGTTTGGTCAATGCTGTTAGTTCCAGCATAGCCGGTATATGTTCATCAGTCAATGGTGCTATCAGCGGACTGGCATCGGTGATAAAAGAAGCAACAGGATTTTCGTAAACCATCTGGCAACAGTCCAGCCGGTGCAGCAGCTTCCATTGGCTTTCATTCAACTGCATATCATTTAAAAAAGAAACAGCCAGTTTTCTTCCGGTGGCTATACTATCATGCAGTTTTGTAAGGTTGGTTGCCGTTGCTTCTTTCAACGCAGCAAACGGCGCAATATCGGGTTTGTAAAATCCTGCCTCACCATCCACCAAAGCAATATTGCTGTTGCCGGTGGTAATAGCATTCCATATCATGTTATCAAGAATATGACTCATGCTGTTTTTTCAATTGACAGGAAATGCAAAATCAGTTAGGTATCAGGTGCCAAATTGTTTTTACAAGTTAGCAGGCAACTATATTGAACTTTTCAAAAAAAAATTAAACATCACTTTTCCGGTTCACTGATCTCATGTTGCAGTTTTCCGATTTTCTTTTCTAACTGCGTTATGTCTTTTTCAGCAGCTTCCACTTTAGCCGTTATCTCCACTAATTTTTCCTTAAACTGGCTGGCAATACTGCCATCGCTTTTCTTATCTACTTTAATGATGGTGGCTTTGGATTCAATATTACTTTTTGCATTGTACAACGTTTCCATCCCTTCTTTTTTTCGGGCCAGTATTCTTTTCATCTGCTGCAGGGTATCTTCAAGTTGATTCCTGTTTTCTTTCCGCCTTTGATTGAAGTAGGCATCCTGTTCCGTATTTAATGTATCAAACGCAATACGCAGTTTTCCAAACAACTCATCCTTTTGTTTTTTACCCAGCCTTATTTCCTTTAAATCATTTTGCGCCGAAATTAAAATCTGGCGGGCATCTTTGAATAATTCTGTATTGGCACTGGTGGAAATGGCCAGTTCTACCTGCCGGGTAGCCAGTTCAAAATTGGCATCGTTTTCACTATCGGCTTTTTGTTTGATAGTTTTAAATGCCTCGTCGAGTGCTGTATAAAACTGTTCTCTTTTTTCACGGAGTACACTGGATTTGTTGGTGTAATCCTGTAAATCTTTTAATAAAGAAAACCCCTCACTAAAAGGACTATTAAGGGCTTGTGGTATTACCAGGTCATACTGTTTTTGTAAAGTTTCAGTCTGTTTAATCCGCCGGGTATCCTGTTGCAACCGCCAGGCATCTTGTTTTGTATTAATATGGTCGAACGCTGCACGGAGTCTGTCCATCAGTTCATTTTTTTGCCAACGTTCGAGTGGTATG
>JAJAZO010000199.1 GCA_026785745.1 Chitinophagaceae bacterium
GTGTTTAATTGAAACGCAAAAATAGTTGTCCTGCCGGTATAGCTATAAAAAATCGGCGAATGGTGGGAATATTGCCGTAAACTGCACTTGTGAATTGAATGATGATGGTTTGTGACTTGCTTTTTTTAATCAATTTTACAAGAGGTATATAAAACGATATTATGCGCAGATTTTTCCTCCAGGCTTTCTTATTAGCTAATGTCTTTTTTTTCAGCAGCTGGGGTTTTCTTGTTCATCGCACTATTCACCAGTTGGCGGTGTACGAATTACCCAAACCCATGCAGCCGTTTTTTTATAAAAACATGGGTTATCTCGTCGAAAATGCAGGACGGCCTGATCAGCGACGTAACCAGGATTCTACTGAGGCCCCCAAACATTTTATAGACCTGGAAGCATTTGGCGATTCGGCCGCATGGAAAATGCCTTTTAAATGGGATGATGCGGTAAAACTTTTTACTAAAGACAGTTTGCTGGAGTATGGTTATGTGCCGTATCATATAATAACAATGAAAAATAAATTGACGGATGCATTTCGTTCCGGCAACAAAGACAGTATCCTGTTATATGCAACCGACCTTGCCCACTATATTGGTGATGCGAATGTGCCGTTACATACTTCTCTTAATTATGATGGACAACTGACTAACCAAACAGGCCTGCATAGCCTGTGGGAAAGCATGGTGCCGGAAATAGAAATTGAGCAATATAATTTGTACAGCCACCACAAAGCAAACTACTTGTCCGATCCTGAACAATCAGTTTGGGATTGCATCAGAAGGGCACATAAGCTGTTGCCGGATGTGTTCGGCAAAGAAATTGAAGCGACAAAAGAATTTGTTGACTCAACAAAATTCAGAACGCAGATACGACGGGGTAAGGAAGTAAAATCGTTTACTTCGGCTTTTGCCAAATCATATAATAAATTGCTTGGTCAAACCATCAATGACCAATTATTGAACTCTGCCAGGATGATTGCTGATTTCTGGTACACCGCCTGGGTAGATGCCGGTAAGCCTGAATTATCTTCTCTTCTTTCACAACCTTTTGAAAAGAAAGATAAAACTGCTTTCAAGGAAGAGCATAAAGCCTGGAAAAAAAATGAACTGATAGAAAAGAAGCTACTTATTTCCCGTAAACAGGCAACACAAAAGTAGCAGTTATAAAATTTTAAGGGCAATCATGTTGGCTATACGTTCTCCATCCATAGCTGCACTAACAATACCACCGGCATAACCAGCACCCTCGCCGCACGGGTAAAGATTTTTTATTTGAGGATGTTGCAGGCTTTCAGCATCTCTTGGAATACGGACAGGGGAGGAAGTTCTTGACTCGGTAGCTACCACCACCGCATCATTAGTAAAATAGCCCCGCATTTTTTTACCATATTATTTAAATCCCTGTGCCAGACTATTGTTAATAAAAGACGGCAATACTTCTTTCAATGAAGTGGAATGAAGGCCGGGCAGATAAGAGCAATCTGGAAGAGAAGACGATACTTTATTTTCAGCAAAATCAACCAACCGTTGGGCCGGGGCTACAAATTTTCCGCCACCGCCATTAAAAGTTTTTGCCTCAACAAATTTTTGAAACTCCATTAACAATAGGGGGCTTTTGGAATTATTAATTATTAATTTTTCATTCTTAATTGCCGTGTAAACATCTTTCTCTTCTACTGAAACCACTATCCCGCTATTGGCATACGGATTATTGCGTTTGGATGGGCTCCAGCCGTTTACCACCAGTTCTCCGGGAGAAGTGGCAGCAGGAGCAATAATACCACCGGGACACATACAGAAGGAGAAAACTCCTTTCCCATCTACTTGTTGCACCCAACTATACGCAGCGGGAGGCAAAAATTCTCCCCTCACCGTGCAGTGATACTGCGAACTATCAATCAATGATTGTGGATGCTCCACGCTTACACCCAACGCAAATGGTTTTGACTCAATCAGAATTTTTTTGGAATGAAGTAATTCAAAAATATCTCTTGCCGAATGGCCGGTGGCAAGGATAGTAGCATTTGCTTCAAAGGAGTTGCCGTCTGCTGTTTTTACCCCTTTAATTCTATTGTCTGTTAAAATGAAATCAACCACTTTTTTTTCAAACAAGAACTCACCGCCACAAGCCTCTATCTTTTTTCGCATGGCTGTAATGATATTCGGTAATTTGTTTGTGCCAATATGCGGATGTGTTTCATATAATATTTGTTCTTCAGCTCCAAAATGAACAAACAAGTTTAGAATACGGTTAATATCACCTCTCTTGCTGCTGCGGGTATATAGTTTACCATCACTGTAGGTGCCGGCACCGCCTTCTCCAAAACAGTAATTGCTTTCCGGGTTTACTTCACCTTCTTTGTTAAGTATTGCCAGATCTCTTCTTCTGGCCCTTACATCTTTTCCTCTTTCCAGCATGATGGGTTTGATGCCTTTTTCAATTAATTGCAATGCAGCAAACAATCCGGCAGGGCCAGCACCTATTATTATTACACGGCGGGTGGCATTTTTTACATCCTGAAAATAAAAGGGTACTACTTCTCTTGGCTGAAACGGTTCGTTGATAAATGCCTTTACGGAAAGGTTTATCCAGGGCTGTCTTCCCCTGGCATCAATAGAATGTTTTAGAATGGTGTAGCCGGAAACCGCTGAAACCTTTGCGGCGAGTGACTGTGCAATATATTTCTTAACAGTGGTTTCGTTGGTTGCTTCGGATGGAAGCAGTTTTAGGGGAATAGTCTTTTGCATGTTGTCAGGTTTTTATCCTGAAGTAGTGCAAAGATGCAAAGAAAAAACCGGTATTAATTTTAGAATTGCTTGTTGTGCCGGTAAAATATTTATACCTTCAAACAAGCCCGGCAGTTATGAAAAAAAATCACCTTTCTTCTTTCCTTTTTTTGCTTCTTGTAGTTACAGGGCTATCCTGCAACACTGTTTACCAAAGCCAGTCGCTTCAGCATAAGACATACCGGATTAATCATGGTCTGCAAAAGGATTCTTCCGTGTTAACTTTTCTGCAACCTTATAGCAGTACAGTAAATAAAACGATGAATGATGTAATAGGCGTGGCAGAGGTAAGTTTGGAAAAAAAGCAACCAGAGGGTGGTCTTGGTAATTTTATGGCAGATGCTTTTTTGATAATGGCTGCTGAAAAATATAATACAAAAGTGGATGTTGCTTTTGTAAATAGTGGTGGTGTACGATTGAATCAGTTACCTGCTGGTAATATAACAACGTGTAAAATATTTGAACTGATGCCTTTTGATAACTTGTTGATCCTTCAAAAGGTGAAAGGAGATGTTTTGCAACAAGTGCTGGATTTAGCAGCAGCAAAAGGTGGTTGGCCGATAGCTGGCCTTACCATGCAACTAAAAGATAAAAAAGCAATCAATGTTAATATTGGTGGAAAGCCGTTAGACTTAAATGCAACTTATACTATTGCCAATTCAGATTTTATAGCCAACGGAGGCGATAATGCAGATATGCTCCGCAATGTACCGCAAATAACTAATGGCTACCTGATGCGGGATGCCTTACTTGATTACATAAAAAAAGAAAAGAGCCAGGGAAGAAATATAAGTGCTAAAATTGAAAACCGGGTAAGCAATGCTCAATAGAAAAAAATTTATACAAAATGCTGCCTTAACTGCCGGTGCTTTTTTTGCAGGGCCATCCATAATAAAGGCAGGAGAGTATTTCAGTCCGCTGAAACTAACCATTCTGCACACTAATGACACACATAGCCGTCTGGAGCCATTTCCCATGGATGGTGGTCGCAACCAGGGGCTGGGCGGTATAGCCGGAAGGGCAAAACTTATCAATGATATAAGAGAGGAGGAGGAAAATGTTTTATTGTTTGATGCCGGAGACATTTTCCAGGGCACCCCATATTTCAACATATATAAAGGAGAGCCAGAAATAAAAGCTATGTCGGCTATGAAGTATGATGCCACTGCAATTGGCAATCATGACTTTGATGCGGGCATGGAAAACCTGGCCACACAATTAACTAAGCATGCCAACTTTCCGATGCTGGTAAGCAATTACGATTTTACGGGCACACCAATGGAAAATAAAACACAGCCCTATAAAATTTTTAAAAAGGGGAAATTAAAAATCGGGGTGTTTGGAGTAGGCATACAGGGAAGAGGATTAATACCTGATAATTTATTTGGTGCAACAAAATATCTTGACCCTGTTCAAAAAGCAAATGAGATGGCCGATAAATTAAAAAGAAATGAAGGCTGTGATATGATTATTTGTTTATCACATCTTGGTAACTTGTATAAGGAAAGCAATGATGTAAGTGATGAAGTGCTGGCAAAAGAAACGGAAAGTATTGACCTGATAATTGGTGGCCATACCCATACTTTTTTGGACAACCCGATAGTGTATAAGAATAAAAAGGGAGATGATACGGTTGTCAACCAGGTTGGTTTTGCCGGGATTATTTTAGGTAGGTTAGATTTTGAATTTTCCAAATTTTCCGGCAAAAAATTGGCTAAAAATCATAATATTTCTGTTTCACAAAAATGAGGCAGGTAAAAGTTTTTTTATATAAAAGAAATGATGATATTCGCCTCCCTGTCCAACTTTTTTTATAAACATTGTGTGAAGATCTTTATTGGACTATTTTCGAAGAACAACTATAGATAACCCGGTATAAACTGCTTACTAACCTAATGGAGAAGAATGCTGAAAAAATCTGGACCAATTGTTTAAAGATCATCAAGGATATTGTTGAATGGCAGCATTACAAAACCTGGTTCGAACCTATCCATCCGGTATCATTAAAAAATAATGTACTGGTTATACAGGTTCCCAGTCAATTCTTTTTCGAATATCTCGAAGAACATTACGTAAATTTATTAGCGAAAACATTGAAAAGAGAATTGGGTAAAGATGCCCGTCTCGAATACCGCATCATGGTGGACAGTGGTAACAGCAAGAACAAACCTGTTACAATGGACGTAAGCGGACAAGGATTTAAAACTTTTTCAAATAA
>JAJAZO010000200.1 GCA_026785745.1 Chitinophagaceae bacterium
TGATGGATGTGCTGATTCCCCGCAATTCAAAAATTCCTTCCAAGGTTGGACGGCAATATACTACACAGAAAGACGGACAAGGTAGTATGCGGATCGCTGTTTACCAGGGTGAAAGAGACCTGGTAAAAGATAATCGTAAGCTGGCTGAGTTTAACCTGACAAATATTCCGGGTATGCCGGCAGGGTTTCCAAAAGTGGAAGTATCTTTTTTGGTGAATGCGGATGGAATACTGGTGGTAAAAGCAAAAGAACTAAGAAGTGGTATTGAACAAAGTATAGAAGTGAAACCGCAATATGGCCTCACAGATCAGGAAGTAGAACAAATGCTGCTGGATTCTATTACCCATGCAAAAGATGATATACAGGTAAGGGCTTTGGTAGAAGCACAAACAGAAGCACAGCAAATTCTTGAATCAACAACTCAGTTCATAGCAAAGAACAGGGGATTTCTTACCGAACAGGAATTAGCAGAAACCGAAACGGCCATTGAGAAATTATCCGGACTGGTAAAGACAGGGAATAAGGATGAAATTCACGGAAGTATTGAAAAACTGAATGAAATTTCCCGCCCCTATGCAGAAAGGCTGATGGATGAAGCTATCAGTACTGTAATGAAAGGGAAAAAGATATAGCCTTATTGACTGATCAGCGAATCAGTCGAAAACATTTTATAGCTGGTTGTTTCTTTTAGCAACGAAGCATTATTGTTTCTGCTTGCCGCCGCATTCTCCATACTATCTTTTTTGCTGAAAATGAAAATTATTTTTCTTCCGGACCAACTGCTATCTATTTTACCAGTTGCGATGAAATTGAGATGAGCTTCTTTCTTTTGCTTATAGAAAGGAGTGGTGTAAGGATTGGAAATCCACGGATAGGCTTTGCTGTACACAGCACTTAATAAAGTCAGATCAAAGTCGCTGCTGACGACAAGGGTTTTATTATCAGCTTTATCTTTTATTATCCCAAGAATTTCTTTCTGTTCAGGTGAGATATACATTACCGATTTTGTCTTGTCAGTAAATCGTATGTAATTGGTAATCCAAAGAAAATTATCTGACAGGAACAGGCACACAAATGCTCCAAGAATAATTTTTCCTCTTTTTATTTTATGTAGGTATTCAAAAATTGGTTGCAGTGCCGGTAAGCCAAGAAGGAAAAAGCCAGTCCAGTCATAACCCCTTGTAAAGTGGATAGGCTGCCTTGGTTTCATAAACAGTTCATGGTTTACCAATAGCAGCACGACAATTAACCAGCACAAAAAAAGCCGGTTATGACTATTTTGAAAAAACCGTTTCGGTTTACTGAATTTGAAAATACTTAGAAAAGCCAATGGAGCAACTATTGCATAAGCAGGAATCATACTAAAGAACCTTAACCGCCAGTTTACAGAAAATTGTTCACTCACCGATTTATGATCAGGAAACTGGTTGAGGTAATACAAATAATAATAAACATGAAAGGCCATAATAAGGCCTGTGCCGATTGCAAAATACCAGGGGATGCTCTTGTTTTTTACAATCAATTTTTCTATAAATAACCATGCTCCAAGAATACTTAATAATTCAATGCCGGTGAATGGATGAGAAATGGATAAAACAAAAATGCTGAATAAAGCAGCTTTCCATTTCTTTTTTAAAATCATTAAAACAGAAAGCAAAAAAAGAAAATGATAAAAGGCTTCGCAGGTAATAAAAAAAGATCTGCCGAGGTTCAGGCCCCACCAACCCCAACCCGGGTCAAGAAAAAACATCCTGTCGAACAGATCCTGCCCATCAGGTGGCCTCATAAAATGAACAGGGATGCCGGCTACTGCAAGCAATCCACCGCCCCATGCAAATAATATAATACCAAGAATTCTGTACTTTCCATCCGGCACTAATACATCATAAATTTCAATGATGAGACGGAAACACAACAATGAAAAAAGAATAACAAATATGATCATGAGGAACCCGGCTGATATTCCGGTTTTCATCATAAGTGCCAGCAGTATGCTTTGTGTCTGAAAATAAATGGGGGAGTAGTTGCCGGAATCATTAAATGGGTTGGTATAAAATAAATGCAGCTTATCCGCATCAGCATATTGCCGTGAATAAGAAAGGTACAACGCATTATCCTCCATGATTAATCCTGTTGGAATATAGTCATGGTTATAATTAAACAAATAACCGGCAAAGAATGCAAGCACAGGGATGGTAAGCCCCAATGCAAACAGCCATTTATTTCCTTTTCTGTTTATCATTGCCTTCTTGATTTAATAGCTACCCAACTATAAAATAAGGCCACAATAAAGATACTGGCTAAGGATAACCAGATGGCTGCAATTACTTTCACAGGTTTGTAAGTGAACTCAATAAAGCTTTCTCCTGCGGGCACCTGCACACCCATAAAAGCAATATTTATTTTTAGTAGTGGAACGGATGACCTGTTTGCTTTTACTTTCCAGTTGTGGTTGTATTGTTGAAAAATACTCAACACTGAAGCTGTGGCAGAATTTACGGTGAAAGAAAATGAATTAGGACTAAAGCCGGTCAACTTAATATTAGCCCCACCTGTCTGAGAAATAATAGCAGGTTTTGATGAATTATCTGACCAGATGGAAAATCTTTTACCACTTATTATTGAATCAGGTGTTTTATCTGCAAGGGTATCATTTAACCATACAAACGGGTAATTAGCCATTGCAGCTCCCAACTTGTTATTCAGATAAAATGTTTCATAGTCTTTATTGAGTGTGGGGGTAATAATATGGTCTTGTATAGTGATCTTTTTGGTGTAGAAATTAGCATAGCCATAAATTGGTATCTCTGTCGAATCAGAAATGGTGCCTGCTTCAACCGGCGAATTTATATCCGGCATTGGATAACCCTTAGGAAAAGATTGTATATACTGATTGACCGCACTAGTCTTTACTTGTGAAATAAAATTGAATGGCAGGGCAATCCACAAAAAAAATATCGAATTCAATGCAAACAGGCCCGAAACTATTTTTTTATTTATTGCCTTCTTTCTTAGTAGATAGATCAGCAAGACAATAAAAAGAATTTGTGCAAGGCACTGAAGAAGTAAAAAAGAATTAAAAGAAAACGCATCAAGGAATACTTTTGGTTGTTTGATGTTTTTCAATGCTGCTGCGATATTTTGCCTTACACCACTTTGTAGCAAACAATAAATAGCAATAAGACCAAGGCAAGCACAAACTATATATGATAACCGCACAATTTTTTTCCTTATTTCGTCCCTGCCTGATTGAATAAGTTGTTGCGCATAAAAGGCTGCCAGCAGAATTATTCCAATAGAGGTAAAGAGCCTGATATTGCCCGGATGCCGGAAAGTGTTAAACAGGGGTAATATGGAATAACACAATTTATGAAGCGGTGTTACTGAGCCAAGACTGAGTAAAAAAGAAAAAATAGTAACGCCAAGAATTAATTTTTGCCATTTACCATATTTACCCCCGAATGACAAACAAAAAAGCAAAAAGACAAATAATCCCACATAGCTGTTCCTCATACTTGTATCTGTATTCAGCCATTGATGATCTTTACTAACCGAGTTTGGTAAAATAAATGAAATGGAAGAAAATGGTGTAAAAGGATTTTCAGCCGCTTTTGCAACGCTTATTCCTGAACCTCTTGAATAATAAGGAAGAAATTCCCAATAGGAAATTATCGCCGGACTGCAAATGCATAGAAATACTAAAACAGCTACTGCCAGGAGACCTGTAGTTTTCAAATTAACTGGTGAAGGTTTGTTCTTGAAATGCGTTATTGTTGTAAATAGCAGAACAGCAAGAATAATATAACTGGTATAAATAAAGAAAGTCGGATAACCGCAAAGAAACAACATGCTAAGACTTATGCTGAATGAAAGGGAACTTTTCCAATCCGGTTGTTCCAAAAATTTCTTCAGGTATTTAAAAACAAAAGGAATAAAAGCGGCACTGGAAATCCAGGGAATAACAGATGCACTGCCTGTAATAAAACCACAACTCATATAACTGATACCACCAAGAATACAAATAACACGACTCAACGAAAATGATTTCAGCAAACTATACATGCCAATGGCTGTGAGAACGAGGTATATCACTACTTCCAATTCAAGTACTGACATATTATACCTGGTAAAAGAAGAAATAGTTAGTACAATAGGATTCCATGTCATGCCCTGCATATCTGCATGTATGGGAAAGCCGGTGTATAAGTATGGATTCCAGAATGGGAAATAACCGTGTTGTATGGACTCACTTAAATGATAGCGAAAAGGAAGGTATTGGACTAATGAATCATTCTTCAAACTGAAAATAAAAAAAGATACCGGCAGGTAAGCAATAACAGTTATAATGATAAGCAGGATAATATCAGTAACTGTATTTCTGTTTTTTTTCATAGATAAACCGGTCTGCATGTCTATTGGCCGGAATTTTTCAGCTCCCCATATTTATTGCTGATGATATAAAGTGGCCGTTTGCGGCTTTCATTATAAATACGAAGAAGATATTCTCCCAATATTCTTACGGTTACTAATTGTACACCGCCAAAAAATAAAATAACAATGATAAGTGTGGTGAAACCGGCTGGAACTTGTCCCCACATCAGCCTTTTGGTAATAATATAACCTGCATAAGCGATGCTTGCCATAATAATAATAAGGCCAAGCCGGCCTAAAAATTTAATCGGAAAATCGCTGAAGCTGAACATGCCATCGTACGCCAATTTCATCAGCTTGCGGGTAGAATATTTTGGCTGGCCGCTGAATCGTTCGTTCCTCTCACAGTCAACGCCTGTTTGATTAAAGCCAACCCATGAACGTATGCCCCGGATAAACAAACTATGTTCAGGCATTGTCAGCATTTCATCCACCACTTTTTTCTTCATCAGGCAGAAATCACCACTGTCAAGCGGCA
>JAJAZO010000201.1 GCA_026785745.1 Chitinophagaceae bacterium
AAATAGGAATTTTAGCTGATAAATTAAAAACTAATGAGTTCAAAAAATTTCAGGAGTCATTAAAACAGAATAACCCATGTGATTTTAATAACCCGGCAGCAATTAAAAAATATTTAGAAGATTTTGAACAAGCACTTACCAAAATTTTGGTACAGTTAGATACTGACCCGGAAGCCGAAGCGGATTGGTGGATACAAAAAATATTTTCCCATATCAGGAACGTTGAGAATGATATGCGTTCATTTTTTCCCTGGCTTTATTTTAATGAAGCTATTCCGGAGAAATTTAAAGACAAAGTGCCTTCATTACCGGGCATGCCAACTATAAAACAGGTATGTAAAATTGAAGAAAGCCTGTTGCATTCTATTAATGAACTTTACGCTGCTGATAATTCAGATAATGAAGACGAGTGGCTGGCAAGATACAGGTCAATGATCGCAGAGGCTGGTAGAAAAGCGAAAGGCCTTCTGTTAACAATTGAGCAGTTATCATTAAAATGTAACCAGCTTATTAATATGGATTATGAATTTTTGTATGATAAATCACAGCATCTTCTAACGATTGGCTATAATGCAGAAGAGCACAGAAAGGACAATAGTTTTTATGATTTGCTGGCTTCTGAAATACGCCTTACCACTTTTGCAGCCATTGCAGAAGGTAAGCTGCCACAGCAAAGCTGGTTTGCATTAGGAAGACAACTTACCAATTTTGGTACTACTGCTATTCTCCTTTCCTGGAACGGTTCTATGTTTGAATATCTCATGCCGCTGCTGGTAATGCCGGGGTATAAAAACACATTGCTTGACCAGACCACCAAAGCAGTAATTCAACGACAAATTGAATATGGGAACAAAAGAGGCATACCGTGGGGTATTTCTGAATCAGGTTACAATATGGTAGATGCTAATCTTAATTACCAGTATCACCCGTTTGGTGTTCCGGGCCTTGGTTTTAAAAGAGGTTTGGGAGAAGACCTTGTTATTTCTCCTTACTCAACATTGCTTGCTTTAATGGTATCACCGAAACAGGCATACGATAATTTGCAGGTTTTAAAAAAAGAAGGCTTCGAAGGTCGCTATGGTTTTTTTGAAGCAATAGATTATACGCCTTCAAGGCTTGCCCGAAAACAAAATTTTGCTGTAGTCAAATCTTTCATGGCCCACCACCAGGGCATGAGTTTATTGTCTATTAACTACCTTCTTAATAAACAACCGATGCAGCAACGTTTTACTACAGACATTGGCGTTAAGTCTGCATTATTGTTGTTACAGGAAAGAATTCCACGGGTGACTACTTTCTATTCGCCCCGGGTGCATGAAATGGATACCAGTTTTACACCAAGCAGCGGAGGCTATATGAGAGTGCTGGATACACCACATACTCCGGTACCCGAAGTGCAATTATTATCCAACGGACGGTATCATGTAATGGTAACAAATGCAGGTGGAGGTTATAGCCGTTGGAAAAATATCGCATTGAATCGCTGGCGGGAGGATTGCACTTGCGATAACTGGGGTACGTATTGTTATATCCGTGATTTGGACAGTAACAAATCATGGTCATCCTCTTTCCAACCATCGTTAAAGGAAGCAGATACTTATCAGGCGGTATTTTCACAAGGCCGTGCAGAGTTTCGTCGCAGCGATTTTTCATTCGAAACACATACGGAGATTGTTGTATCACCGGAGGATGATATAGAATTGAGAAGGGTTCATATTACTAATCGCTCCCGGAAGAAAAAGACTCTTGCTATTACCAGTTATGCAGAAGTGGTATTAGCAGTGCCCATTGCAGATGAGTTACACCCGGCTTTCAGCAATTTATTTATACAAACCGAATTGAATGAGCAGCGCAATGCCATAGTTTGTACTAGGAGACCAAGATCTGAAAATGAAAATAATCCCTGGATGTTTCATTTAATGAAAGTGCATGACGCTGAAATAAAGAATGTTTCTTACGAAACAGACAGAAGTAAGTTTATTGGCAGAGGAAACTCCATTAATAATCCTGCTGCTGTAAACCAGTCAGCAGGATTGTCGGGAAGCATGGGTTCTGTTCTTGATCCAATTGTTTCCATTCAATATCAAATAATTCTGGAACCTTACGAATCAGCTACCATTGATATGATTTTTGGGATTGCAGAGACAAAAGAAGTATGTAATTTTTTAATAGAAAAATACCAGGACCGGCATTTGATCAACAGGGTATTAGAACTGGCATGGACGCATAGTCAGGTTATTTTGAGACAGATTAATGCAGAGGAGTCCGATGCTCAATTATATTCAAGGCTGGCAGGTTCTATTATTTTCAGCAATGCAGCATTAAGAACTGATACCTCTGTCATTTTGAAAAATCACCGGGGACAATCAGGGCTATGGGGCTATTCTATTTCAGGTGATTTGCCAATAGTGTTGTTACAAATAGAAGATTCATCCAATATTGAATTAGTAAAACAATTGGTACAGGCACATGCCTATTGGCGTTTAAAAGGACTAATTGTTGATCTGGTAATCTGGAATGAAGATTATGGAGGTTACAGACAGGTATTGCATAACCAGATTCAGGGATTAGTAGCACCTGGTATTACACTGGATACTAAAGATCAGCTGGGTGGTATTTTTGTACGTTCTTCTGACCAGATATCCAACGAAGACAGGATATTGTTTCAAACGGTAGCCCATGTAGTAATAGCTGACAAGCTGGGTACGCTGGAAGAACAGATAAATGGGCGAACAAAAATTAAGTTAGCTATTCCTTACTTCAACCCTACTAAATTTACTTCTTCGCTTGATACTGCTGTATCATTGCCAACAGACCTTTTTTTTAATAATGGCTATGGCGGTTTTTCAAAAGATGGCAAAGAGTATGTTATTATTACAAACAAGAATAAATTTACGCCAGCTCCCTGGATAAATGTTTTAGCTAATC
Organism: Chitinophagaceae bacterium; assembly: GCA_026785745.1. Taxonomy (GTDB): domain Bacteria; phylum Bacteroidota; class Bacteroidia; order Chitinophagales; family Chitinophagaceae; genus JJ008. The sequence continues at coordinate 2,929 of JAJAZO010000201.1, forward strand.
CGCAATTTGGAAGTATCATTACCGAAAGCGGTCAGTCTTACACATGGATTGAGAATGCACATGAATTCCGGCTTACACCCTGGAATAATGATCCGGTAACAGATTTGAAAGGGGAAGTTTTTTATTTGAGGGATGAAGAAAATGGAAGATTTTGGTCGCCAATGCCATTGCCAGCTACCGGCCAATCACCTTACATTACCCGGCATGGATTTGGGTACAGCATTTTTGAACATAGTGAAGATGGTATTGAAACAAATGCCTGTGTTTACACGGATATAGAAGACCCGGTAAAATTCATTGTATTAAAAGTGAGCAATCATTCCGGCAGGCATCGTCGTATTTCTGTTACCGGGTATATAGAATGGGTACTTGGGGATTTGCGTTCCAAATCTGTAAAGCATATTATAACAGAACTCGATACACGCAGCGGGGCCATCCTTGCAAGAAATCCCTACAATACAGAATTTGAAAACAGGATAGCTTTTTTTGATGTGGATGATCCCAATAAGTTTTATACTACTGACAGGACAGAATTTATCGGACGCAATGGTACCGTTAGTAATCCTGATGCGATGAACAGGGCAAAACTTTCCGGGAAAACAGGTGCTGCTTTAGATCCCTGCGCTGCTATACAGGTAGTGTTTGATTTGGCAGAAGATGGCGAACATGAAGTTATATTCCGGCTTGGTGCCGGAAAAAACAGTAATGAAGTGTTACAAACCATCCGCAGGTTTGAAGGAAGTAATGCTGCGCAAAAGGCCCTGCAAAAAGTTAACCAGTACTGGAAAGAAACACTTGAAGCTGTTCAGATTGAAACACCGGATATGGCAACGAATGTACTGGCAAATGGCTGGCTCACTTATCAGTCATTAGCTTGCCGAATGTGGGCAAGAAGCGGTTTCTACCAATCAGGTGGTGCTTTTGGTTTCAGGGATCAGTTGCAGGATGTTTTATCGTTAGTGCATACAAAACCTGCCATCGCCAGGCAGCAAATATTATTATGTGCCTCCCGCCAGTTTAAAGAAGGAGATGTGCAGCACTGGTGGCATCCGCCTGCGGGCAGAGGTGTGAGGACAACCTGCTCGGATGATTATTTATGGTTGCCGTATGCCGTAAGCCGCTACACCCTGACTACTGGTGATACGGCTGTATTGGATGAAAATATTTTTTTCCTGGAAGGACGTTTATTAAATGCCGGGGAAGAATCTTATTACGATTTACCTGTACAGTCCGATCAACAGGCTTCGTTGTATGAACATTGTGTAAGATCTATTGAGCATGGCTTCCGGTTTGGCGTTAATGGATTACCATTGATGGGTTCAGGCGATTGGAATGATGGTATGGATAAAGTAGGCGAACATGGCAAAGGAGAAAGTGTATGGCTGGCATTTTTTTTATATGATATACTGCTGCGTTTTGTTGATGTAGCTACTATTAAAAACGATGCTGTGTTTGCAGAAAAATGTAAACAGCAAGCGGAAGAATTAAAGAAAAATATTCATTTGCATACATGGGATGGTGAATGGTACCGCCGGGCCTATTTTGATGACGGAACTCCATTAGGCTCCAAAGAAAATGATGAATGCAGGATAGACTCTATTGCACAAAGCTGGTCTGTAATATCCAAAGGTGGTGATACCGATCGTTCATTAACGGCGATGCAATCTGCCTTCAAACACCTGGTGCGAAAGGAAGATCAAATTATCCGGTTGTTTACGCCACCGTTTGATAAATCGGAGATGAACCCCGGCTATATAAAAGGATATGTACCGGGGGTAAGGGAGAATGGAGGACAGTATACTCATGCTGCCATCTGGTTAGTAATGGCTTTTGCCATGATTGGTGACAGAAAGAAAACATGGGAATTGTTGCAAATGATTAATCCTTTAAATCACGGTACTGACACCACATCTATAGAACAATATAAAACCGAGCCTTATGTTATTGCTGCTGATGTGTATGGTGTAAAAGAACATAAAGGCCGTGGTGGCTGGAGTTGGTACACAGGTTCCGCCGGATGGATGTACCAGTTAATTCTGGAACATTTTATTGGATTAAAAAGAAAAGGCAACAGCCTGACTTTTGCTCCCTGTATCCCTTCGGAATGGCCTTCGTTAAAAATAAATTATCGCTACAATTCCACCTTATATATTATTGAATTAATACAAAATGGTGAGAAGAATCTTGCTGCACCGGCAATAATAAAAGATGGCAATGAAGAATCTGGCAGTGTTATTTTATTGGTGGATGATGGAACGGTTCATGAACTTAAAGTTTATTTGCCCACAGGGGAAGCAGTGCTGACTGAGGATAATTTATTAAAAGACGGGGACTAATTATTTCATTATAAAATGATAATAGCGGCTGCAAATGAAGGCAAAGCCATAGACAGGGCAAAAAAAACCGCTTTCTTCCGGCATACAGGTTTTAAAGGTGCTACATAGCATGTTGATGATAAATACGGAGTAGATGTGGATGATTTGTACGGGATAAAGGATATACTGCCTGCTTCAATAAAAAAGAAATATAGCCTGCTGGTAACTCCCGGAGATGTGCTAACAGAAGACGAAATACAGTTGGGTTTAGTTTGTAAGAGCTGTTGATGAAGATGGTGAGATGCTGTTTTCTAAAGTGGTGAGCAGGGTTTGATACATACGATTTATTTTTTCAAAAATAAGAGGGAAAAACTAAAGTGATGCTGAAAGCATCAATTGAAATAATGCTTAACGGGGGGAAGGAGATATTTTGTAAAATATCAAAGTGCTTATCTTCTGATAAAATGTAATCAGCCCGGCCCGCAACAGCGGCATCACAATATTTATTATCATCGGGGTCGGTAGTTATAAGCTGCCAGTGGTAATAACTGGTTACAAAATGTACGTTAGGAAGTTCTCCCAACAATGCAATAAAGGATTTAGCTGTTGGGGTGCCGTATTTTTGTTGAATAATTTCTTCATATTCAAGGAGAATGTCTGTTGTAATGATAAGTTCGAACTTACCTGACACGAATGATTTGTAGATAATGTGATAAGGAGACCGTGAAGTAAGGCACATCACAAGAATGTTGCAATCAAGTATTACAGTCATCCTCAGGCAGATTTACGGAAATGTTCCAGTTTCCATTTTTCGAAAATCTCAGCAGTATATTTTTTTTCATCAAATGCCTTATCAGCATTCCGCACTACTTTATCCGAAAGATAAGTTACCAGCAAAGACTTAATTTCTGCCAGGTCTTTATCATCCTTCAGGAAGTTGAGGAGTTTTAAAATCTCCAGTTGTGTATCATTTAATGCGATAGCCATAAAAGCTTTTACCAAAAGTGCACAATTTTTACTGTAACAGATGCTCTGGAAAATCACGGCTGGCTGTTGGTGATTGTATCGTATAAAACCTGGCTTCGTGTTAATAACAAACTCTCAAAATTTGGAATATCAGCAAAGTTGAAAAATGTTCGGCTTTAATTAACAGAGAATCGAAGCAATTTAACACTGCATATTAAATGTGAGCTTTATTTTCGAAAAAACAAAACCAACATTGTATGAGAAAACTTTTAGTTACACTTGCCCTGTCTATTACTGCATTCACAGCTTTTTGCCAGGAGGATTCTCTCCTGAGATCATTCAAATTTAGGATCGATAACTTCAGAGCAGTTAATTTTAATATTGCCGGAGGTAAATTTAATAACAACAAAGCAACTACCGGCGACGATAAATACAGCTCTTCATCGGCAGGGTTTGGCATATCTTACTACACTCTTAAAAGCACTGACAAAATACTTTTTACTTCGTCTGCCAACTTAAATTCTTCTTTTTCTGCAAGTAAAACAGATAACTCAATTGAAGTAAACAAATACAGCAGTTTTTCGGGAGCATCCGGGTATAGCGCATTAAATAAATGGTTTTCTACAAATATGTTTACTGAATTGGGAACAACAGTTTCTGGTAATTACTATATTAATAAAAATATTGTTTCAAATAACCCAATCGTTGCAAAAAATGGCCAATCTCAATATTCAATAGCAATCAATACAGGTATAGGAAAGGGAAGATTGGAAAACGTTACTGATATGCAGAACGCTTTATGGCTATATAAAGAATTAAATACAGTAAAGAGCTTGTCACGGCCTTTGTCTTCTGGTGAACTGAATGAACTTGGCCGGGCTATCACCAAAGGAAACAATACCAGGGTACTTGACTTCAGGAAGAAGACACAATTTATTCTTAAAACAGTTGATGATTATCTTCAACAAAAAAACCTGATACCAAAGACGGATATTACCTATTTTACCAGTATGAATGATATTTTATTTTTTGCATTTAATAATCTCCGGTTTGCCGGAACAGAAAAATACATACGGCTTACACCGGCTATTTCAGGTGGGAATAATAATCAGACTCAAAACCGTAACACTGATAAATTTGAACACAAGTTCAGCAGCAAATCAGTTGCTCTCTCTTCGGGTTTTGGTAAATACATGCCTGTAAATCTTAATCATCAAAACAATTACGGGGCTTCTCTAAAGCTCTCTTATATTTCTACTGACTCGAAGGATAATATTTTACCAGCGGTGTTATAACAAGTGAAATAAAAGGGAATGCAGCAGTGAAGCAGGCAGCTATAAATTTATTTTTTCAACATGCTATTTATCCGAATACAAGAACTGCAATAAATTTTGACATGCAGTCAGAAGCAGGCTTCCAGGATGCCGATCAGCAATCAACCTTTTATGGAACAGCCACCCTTTCCGGGTCATTCAATTATTTTATAAGCTATAGAACAAGGCTCAGTTGCAAAGTAGGGGCATCTTATCAAAAGAATGTTTACAACATTGGTCAATACCTGGAGCTGCGCCCCGAAACTATTCAGTTATATGCTAATGCAGGTATAGAAATCAACCTATAGTAATTTACAAGCATTATAACTAACAAAAGCTGTATTAAATGCTGAATAGAGAACAGAACCTGGAAGGGTTTCCTTCGTTACCTCAGGATAAACTTGCAACGAAGCTGATAGTAGCACTGTCGCCGGGCTAATAATTTTCTTACGCAATATTCCTCCGCCCTTCATTTAACATTTTTGCTTCTATTAGATTCGCCAGTTCCACTACGGCTTTATTGTCTTTGCTTAATGCATCCTTTGTTTTTGTAGGGAAGATAGAAATGCCATTGTAGATGCTGTAGTGAAGAGTAATGTTGTGACCTTTAAAGCGGAACTCCCAATCAATAGTGTCGAAGTCGTCTTCTTTGTTGGAGAAATTTACATCCAAATCCTGACTGAGGATGTTGGCTACATGGTAGAATTCTTTTAATCCACCATCATCGGCAATAACGGCTTCGGTACAGCCGAGTGTGGTTCGTAGGGTGAGGCTCATAGTTTAAGCGTTTAGGTTTGTTCATAAGACTGGATATATTGGATATTTGCTGCACAAACAGCATATTAACTTTTGAACTTTTTTGCCTTCTTTGCATCTTTCACCGCTTTCGGGTCGCCACTCATGAGTTTTTCGGCACCTACATTTTTACCATTGCTTGGGCAACCGGTTTTGCGTTTAAACATATTGCTCAGCATTCCGCAAGAAGACAGCAACATAGTGAGGCTCAATGCTAAAGTAAAAATTCGAAGGTTTTTCATTGTTTGATGACTTACTTTAATAACGAATTTACTAATAAATAATTGTTTGTTCTATAGTAAAGATACGAGAGATGAGTCAGGAGTATTGAGCCGGGAGTCAGGAGAATGTTGTTTATATTCGGAGTTATACTCCCGACTCCTGACTTCCGACTTCCGGCTTTTCTCTAAACCAATCCGCATATCCCACATAATTACTGGCTATCCGGTTTATCTGCCCGTTTACCAGTTCCTGCGAAATGTCTTTTACTTTTTTGGCTGGCACACCGGCGTAGATGCTTCCGGCTTCGCAAATAGTATTTTCTAATACCACCGCCCCGGCAGCAATAATGGTATTGCTATGTACTACCGCATTATCCATTACAATAGCACCCATACCAATCAGTACATTATCATGCACCTTGCAGCCATGCACTATCGCATTGTGCCCGATAGATACATTATCGCCGATAGTGGTTCCGTATTTCTGAAACGTACAGTGGATACAGGCACCGTCCTGCACATTCACTTTGTTACCCATCTTTATAAAATTCACATCGCCACGAACAACGGTGTTGAACCAGAAACTGCAGTCATTACCTGCGATTACATTACCAACTATTGTTGCATTTGGGGCAATAAAACAGTTGTTGCCGAACTGCGGATGTTTATCTTCTACGGGGAGTATTACAGGCATGGGAGAAGTTTATAGTTTGTGGTTTTTAGTTTTTTGTTACCAGCTTCAGTTTTTCATGGCATCTTCGTTGCAAGCTTTGCTTTGTTCTTCTTTTTCTTCCAGTGAAAGAAAAAGAAGAACCACTTTTCATCGTTCGGTTCGTAACTCAACTGACCTCACCCCATTACAACTCTGAATATCGGAGACTCTGCGCCCCTCTCCTCAAGGAGAGGGATAGGAAAACTCCGAAAGGCAGAATTTATCCGGGGTGAGGTCTTATCCCGAAACGGGTTATGCAAATTATAGAATTTCTTTGCGTTCTTTGCGTGAAATAATTTGTATTGACTCAACGGGAACTTTTTCTCCGCCATGTAGCCCAAACTTCGACGGCACCGCTTGCATTAGAAATAGTGAAAGCGGACTGTTGTACATTATATGATGTGGCTGGTAAGGAATACATTGACCTTATAGGAGGGATCAGTGTTGCGAATGTTGGTCACCGCCATCCCAAAGTGATAGCAGCCATACAAAAACAATTGGATGCTTATCTGCACATTATGGTGTATGGCGAATTTGTAGAAGCACCACAGGTGCAATATGCCAAACTGCTGACAGAGCATTTGCCTGCATCACTCAACTCCGTTTATTTTACCAACTCTGGTGCAGAAGCAGTAGAAGGAGCTATGAAAATGGCAAAAAGAGTAACGGGCAGAACACAAATGGCTGCCTTTAATAATTCCTATCACGGTTCTACGCAAGGGGCATTGAGTGTGATGGGAGATGAATACTGGAGAAATGCTTTTCGTCCGCTGTTGCCGGATGTGCTGCATCTCGAATACAACTCTTTTGAATCATTGAATGAAATAACTGAACTCACTGCCTGTGTAATTGCAGAAACAGTACAGGCCGAAGCAGGTATTATTGTTCCTACAGCAGCATGGATTCAAGC
>JAJAZO010000202.1 GCA_026785745.1 Chitinophagaceae bacterium
ATTAGGATGTGTTTCAATAAACAGACCGTCAGCCCCGGCAGCAATGGCCGCTTTTGCAATAATACCGATGAGTTGCGGATTGCCTCCTGTTATCCCTGATGTTTGATTCGGTTGTTGTAACGCATGAGTAACATCCATCACCACCGGAACACCGTGGGTCTGCATGGCAGGAATATTTCTATAATCAACCACTAAATCCTGGTAGCCAAAAGTAGTTCCCCTTTCTGTCAGCATTATTTTAGGATCCTGAGCTTGTCGAAGGACAGCAATACGAATCTTATCTACGGCAAACTTCATCGCTTCGCCGCTAACAAATTGGCCTTTTTTTACATTCACAATTTTTCCTGTCTCTGCTGCAGCAATAAGTAAATCAGTTTGGCGGCAAAGAAAAGCCGGTATCTGTAATACATCCACATAGCTGGCGGCTATTTTGGCTTCTTCGGCAGTATGAATATCTGTAACAACTGGAAGGGAATATTTCTTACCAGTATTTTGCAGCATCTTCATCGCCACATCATCGCCAAGTCCTGTAAAGGAGGTGCCGCTGGTACGGTTGGCTTTGCGATAAGATGATTTGAAGATATATGGAATGCCAAGATTTTTGCAAACAGTTGAAACTTTCTCCGCCACTTCTGATAAAAGCTCCTCACTTTCTACCACACAGGGGCCTGCCAGCAGAAAGAAATTTTTCTCATCATACGATTGACCGGCGAATAAATCTTTCAGGAATTTTTCCATGTGACAAAGATATTGAGGAAGGAGCAAGGAACAAGGTACAAGGAACAAGTGAGGCCGTCCCGCAGGGTTTTCTTGTGCCTTGATTCTTGTATCTTGTGCCTTATTTATTGTTATGATAAAAGAAAAAATACTCGTAATCGGGGCCTCTGGCCAAATAGGCGTAGAGCTTACAATGGCTCTTCGAAAAATTTACGGTAATGCGAATGTTGTTGCGTCCGACTTGCGGGAACAAAACCCCTTGCTGGAAGGAACCGGCCCTTATGTTAGTCTTGATGTAATGAATAAGGAAATGTTGCATGTGCAGGTGATACGGCAAAACTTTACCCAGATATATTTACTGGCGGCTATTCTTTCGGCAACTGGTGAAAAAAATCCCGGTCTTGCATGGAACCTGAACATGACCGGATTATTAAATGTATTGGATATTGCGAGAGAAGAGAAAATAAGTAAAGTATATTGGCCATCATCTATCGCTGTATTCGGGCCTACATCACCCAGGCAGAATTGTCCGCAGCAAACTATTATAGAACCCGCCACGGTGTATGGCATCAGTAAGTATGCCGGTGAGTTCTGGTGCAATTATTTTCATCATCGCTTTGGTGTGGATGTGCGGAGTATCCGTTACCCCGGTTTGATCTCTTATAAATCTGCACCTGGTGGTGGTACTACAGATTATGCTATTGAAATTTTTCATGAAGCATTGGAAGAAAAAAAATATGAGTGTTTTTTAAAAGAAGATACGTACCTGCCGATGATGTATATGCCGGATGCTATCCGGGCTACTATTGAATTGATGGAGGCGCCTGCCGATAAAATTTCTATACGAACTTCTTACAATGTCTCAGGGATGAGTTTTTCGCCAAAAGAAATTGCGGCAGAAATAAAAAAACATATTCCTGATTTTTCCATTTCTTATAAACCCGATTACCGCCAGGGTATTGCCGATGGTTGGCCGCAGAGCATTGATGATTCTGTAGCAAGAAATGACTGGGGCTGGAAAGAAGAATACAGTCTGGCAGCAATGACGAAGGATATGCTGGAGAATTTGAAATACTAATTTAGTATAGGCATCTATTATCCGTCATTTTGCGAAGCAAAATATATCTGTGTTAACCTGCCTGCCGGCAGGCAAGTCTGTTTAATCTGTGTCATCCCCCGCATAGGGCGGGGCAGGCTGTGTTCCTGTATTTGTATAGTATTCGGTCTCTCTTCGGTTTCAATCAACCATATTATTTTTTACCGCAAACATTACAAGACCAGCAGTATTTCGAACGCCTATTTTTTCAATCAGCCGTTGCCGGATACCTTCTACAGAACGGGGGCTTAAAAAAATATCTTTGGCTATTTCGGCTGCTGTTTTTTCTTCACAGATAAGTTTCAATACTTCCATTTCTCTTTCTGTCAGTTCTACATTCTGGTTAAAGGATGGTTTCAGGTTGTTTTTCAATACCAATTTTTTCAGCAGAGCCTTATTCACCAGATCATTAAAGTAGTAACCGTTTTCATGTACTGCATAAATGGATTTTTTTATTTCATCCGGTTCTGTGTTTTTTAACAGGTAGCCATTGGCACCATTTTCCATCAGGTGAATAATGAATTTATCATCATCATACATTGTTACGACCAGTACTTTTATAGTTGGGTATTTTTTGCGGACAGCTTTCGTAGCCTCCATACCATCCATCAATGGCATCTTCAGATCCATAAGGATGACATCGGGGGTGGCTGTTTCCAATGCTTTCAGCAGCTCCTCACCGTTGTCCGCTTCCAGTATCACATCAAAATTTTCTTCTGCTGACAGGCCGACTTTCAGTCCTTCCCGGAAGATCTTGTAATCATCTGCGATGGCGATTTTTATCTTGCTCATGATTGGTTTGATTTAACCGGTACATGGATGTTGATGCGGTAACCTTCACTACCGCTGGTAAAATGAATGTTTCCCTTCAGCAATATAATCCTGTTCTGGATATTCTTTAAGCCTAATCCTTCTTTTTGGTAGCGAAGCTCTTCAAATTGTTCCTGTGTCAATCCATCACCATTATGAAAAATAACAAGGTTCAGTTCATTGCCATTCAATGTAGAACTAATCAGGAATTCCGTGGCATTAGCATATTTCAGTGTATTATTTACCAGTTCCTGTACCATGCGGTACATGCTGATGTCATTGTCCGGGTTTACGGTCTGGTAATTATCATCTAATGCAGTAGTGGCATTTGGGATAACTCCTTCCGTTACTTTGCGGACAAAATGCCGTATGGCTTCATTCAAACCAAATTCTTTCAGAATGTTAGAATGTAAGTTGTGGGAAATTCCCCGTACTCTTCCAATTACATCATTTAACAGCTCCCTACCTTTTTCATGCAGCTTTTGGTCTCTTTCGTCAAGTACGTCTGCTTTAATACCCAGCAAATGTAGTTTGGCAGAAGAAAGAATAGCACCTACTTCATCATGCAGGGTTTCAGCGATGCGGTGGCGTTCCTGTTCTTCGCTGCGGACGGCGGCTTCTATGAGTTGATTTTGTTGCTGCTCCCGTAGTTTTTCCATGGATTTCTGGTACTTAAGTTTCTTACGTTGGCTAAAAATCACTGCCAGTAGAAAACTGGTGAAAAGCAAAAGCATTACCGATATCCCTATAATGACCAGGTATTTAATATTACTGTTTTGCGGCATAAAGTGATTTAGAGATGAGCAGGCAAAGAATAATAAATGAAATATTATGAACATCCCAGATGTTAATGGCAAAATTTTCAGATTGCTTCGCAAGTACTGTATAAAAAAGAAATATCGGGAAATTAATCACTACATAAATACTAAGGCCAGTTACTGCCCAAAAAGTAGGTAACCGGTTTATATTACTTTCTTCATCACGAAGGATGTTTAAATAATACAAAAGGCAATAAATAAGAAGCAAAGCAGCTTCTGTTCCCAGCAAAAGACTGCTGAAGTCACGGATATCTTTATAGAAAATAAAAGTGATGGCACACATTATTAAAAACAAAGCAGGTATCATCAGGTTTACTTTGCGGAACATTTTTCCCAGGTAATGAAAGAGCCAGGCAAAAAATACAAATCGTAAAATCGAGTGGATATTATAGAGGATAACATTGCTGAAATCTCCATTTGCATCATAGAGAGTGGAAAGGTTCTTCTGCATCCAGTCACCAATACCAAGACGCATTCTTTTCCATATAACATCTCCCGTAAAGTTGATAACCAATGCTGTCAGAAGATAGTATTTCAGGGGTCTTATCCACTTCTCCTTTGGTTTCCGGATGATAAAAACGGTAATGGGTATAAGCAATGCCC
>JAJAZO010000203.1 GCA_026785745.1 Chitinophagaceae bacterium
GGATGACCGTGAGCCTTACACCGTAGTAATTCCTCCTCCCAATGTAACCGGTGTGTTGCACATGGGCCATTGCCTTAATAATACCATTCAGGATATATTGGTACGACGGGCAAGAATGCAGGGGAAAAATGCTTGCTGGGTACCGGGCACCGATCATGCTTCAATTGCAACTGAAGCCAAAGTAGTGCAAATGCTGCGGGAAAGAGGAATTGCCAAATCATCACTCAGCCGGGAAGATTTTTTAAAATATGCCTGGGAATGGAAAGAGAAATATGGCGGTATCATTCTGCAACAATTAAGAAAGATGGGCTGTAGTCTGGATTGGGAACGTACCAGTTTTACGATGGACCCGGATTATTATAAATCGGTAATCAGTGTGTTTATTGATTTATACAATAAAGGTTTTATCTATCGTGGCAAACGAATGATAAACTGGGATGTGAAAGCAAAGACTGCCTTGAGTGATGAAGAAGTGATACGGAAAGAAACACAGCAGAAGTTATATTTTCTTAAATATGCAATAGACAATGGGCAACAGGCAACAGGTAGTTCAGTTTCAGACTTTGTTGTAATTGCAACCGTAAGACCGGAAACAATCATGGGTGATACTGCTATTTGTGTACATCCTGATGATGAAAGATATAAACACCTCCATGGAAAATTTGCCTTTGTTCCGCTGATCAATCGCCGCATTCCAATCATTACGGATGAATATGTAACGATGGATTTTGGATCCGGTGCATTGAAAGTTACTCCTGCCCATGACATCAACGATAACCAGCTCGGACAGAAGCATAACCTGGAAGTGGTTGACATATTCAATGAAGATGGAACGCTGAATGCAGAAGCACAGATTTACATAGGTGAAGATCGTTTTGAAGCAAGAAAAAAGATTGCAAAAGAACTGGAAGAAAAAGGATTCTTATTAAAAACAGAAGATTATACCAGTGAAGTTGGATATAGCGAAAGAACGGATGCCGTGGTAGAGCCTCGCTTATCATTGCAATGGTGGGTGGATATGAAAAAAATATCCGGGCCGGCCTTATCTGCTGTGGCTGATGATGAAATAAAATTCTACCCGGCGAAATTTAAAAATCTTTATCGCCACTGGATGGAGAATATAAAAGACTGGTGCATATCAAGACAACTTTGGTGGGGACACCGAATTCCTGCCTGGTATGATAACGACGGAAGATTTGTAGTGGCTGATAATGAAGAGAAAGCAAAAGAAATATTCAATATAAAATATTCAATCAACAATGCTCAACTTCATCAGGATGAGGATTGTCTTGACACCTGGTTCTCATCCTGGCTTTGGCCTTTTGAAGTATTTAAAGGCTATAGCAATCCTGACAACAAAGATGTAAACTACTACTACCCTACTAATACATTGGTAACGGCACCGGAGATTATTTTCTTCTGGGTGGCAAGGATGATAATGGCAGGCTATGAATACAAAGGGCAAAAACCTTTTAACGAAGTTTACTTTACAGGCATCGTTCGGGATAAGCAGGGAAGAAAGATGAGTAAGAGCCTCGGCAACTCTCCTGACCTGTTACAGATGATAGAAGACGAAGGTGCCGATGCTGTTCGTTTTGGCATTATGATTTCTTCTCCGGCAGGTAATGATTTGATGTGGGACCAGGCAAGTAATGAACAAGGTAAATTCTTCATTAATAAAATGTGGAATGCTTTGAAATTAGTCAGGAGTTGGGAGTCAAGAGTCGGGAGCCAGGCCACAACAAATTATTTTGCCATCCATTGGTTTGAAAATCGCTTGAATGAAGTAAGATTAGAACTGGATGCAGAGTATAAAGATTTCAGACTAAGTGAATCGCTGAAAACGATTTATTCATTGATCTGGGATGATTTTTGCAGTTGGTATCTGGAATGGGTAAAACCTGCCTACGCTAAAGCTTGGGCAGATAAACCCGGTTTTGAACAACTTATTGATAAAGTAGTATATGAAAAAACGGTTGGTTTCTTTGAAGAATTGATGCAATTGCTGCACCCGTTCCTGCCTTTTATTACCGAAGAGATTTATCATCAGTTGAAAGAAAGGAATGATGATTTAACTGTAAAACAATATGCACCCGTAAAGACGGCTGATAAAGCTATATTATCTGATGCTGTTTTATTGAAAGAAGTTATTACTGCTATCCGGGATGCAAGAAATAAAAACCAACTGAAACCAAAAGATACTATCAAACTGCATATTCTTACTGAGAATAGCGAAACTTATCAATCCATTGAAAGTATTTTACTGAAACAGGTAAATGCCGAATCGGTTTCTTACACTTCAACCTCTGTTGCTAATAGCATAACAGTAGTTGTTCAAAAAGACAAGTTTTTTATTGAAACAACAACTGTATTGGATACTGCTTCGCAAAAGCAGCAATTACAAAAAGACCTTAATTACCTGAAAGGTTTTTTAGTTTCGGTAGAAAAGAAATTGGGCAATGAACGTTTTGTTCAAAATGCAAAACCCGAAGTGATTGAGAGTGAAAAAAAGAAAAAAGCAGATGCTGAAGAGAAGATTAAGGTTGTTGAGGATAGTTTGAAAGGGATTTAGCTGCGAGTGATGAGCTACGGGTTGCGATACTTACAATGTAATATTTCTTACAGATTTCCAGTGAGTTTCAAGTTAGACCGACCTAACCCGAAACTCAAAACCCGAAACTTACCTCGGAATAATATTCACCGGCAATACAAACTCAAATACCGTTCCTGTTGATCTATCAAACTGATCCAAATCCAACCGGTGAGTTACCCGAAAACCAAATGTCAACGGATACTGGTTCCACCATTTGGTGTCAATAAATATTTCTCCGCCCACACTTCGCTGGTCTCTTGTTGTTTTCTTGTTTCTTGAATAGATTTTTGTATAATCATAAAATACATTCCCTCTTATCCGTTGCAAGTATAAAATATTTCCAAAACCCCAGTCAGGATAGAGTAATGGCAAATGATAGTTGGCAGACAATCGCCACATTCTTGAAAAATAACGACCAGTATAGCCTCTTGCATACGCAAAGCGGTTACTAAATGAAACCTGTGACAACGTATCTCTTTCCTGGAAAGAACCAGTTAAGAGAAGGCTATGCGCAGACATTAGCCCCGGCAAATACAATGAGCCATTTGTAATGAACTGATTGCCTTCATACTTTGTAATAGCATGACGATAGGTAGCGGATAAAGCGTAAGCGAATCTTGGATAAATATGCTGGACTGCCTGTTGCACCTGTTGGCTCCACGAAATAAAATGTTGCAAATAACTGAAGGAGGTGTTGCCCATTGAATCCAGGAAGAAGCCCCGGTTAATTTCATTGCGAAGAAAATAGTAACTACCGATGTTGAAATTTTTATACGTTTGCCCACTCGTCATGCTCAGAGGGATATTTAATCCGATCCTTGAATCCAATTGATTCCATTGGCGAAGTTTATTTCCAGTAATAGCTTCCCGGTTAAAAGTCAGCTCTGTTCCAAAATTCAGATAAGGAAACCAGGCCCCATACACCCCACTAAAACCAACTGCACTTGTTTTCTCATTCTGATTGTACAAATAGTATAATTCTGTCTGCAAGGTATTCAGCACATTTTCTCCATACAGAGAGAAAGTGAAAATCGGGTCTTCGTAATAAGGCCGCCAGCTATGAAAATTGAGGAGTTTCGTTCCCTTTTTATATTTACTTACAGGGAAATTTCTATTCGGTACTTTATTCAATAACACATCGCTGTACTCTGCTGCAAGGCTTACCGGAAACTTATCCGTTAATTTCTCAGCCACAGCCATACCCACTTCTTTCCAAACAATGTCGTTTTCATTTATTTGCTTTAACTGATACCCTTCAGCAGTAAAAGCAGACCAGGTTATTTTGCCATTCCCGGCATTTACATAATAATTTCCCAATGGCCCATCACTGATTTTAAAAATCTTCTTATCGTTCATCCGCAAGGCAAATACATCATCATTGCCACCATACGATGCGGTAAAATAAATGATGCCGTTATTGACACAGGGATAACCCACTACATTAAAAGAAGGTGACGTAAGCCGCATCGTATTGCCAGATGCAATTTCCGCAGTTGCCAATGCCATCTTACCATCGCTTAATCTTACCGCTGTTACTAAAAATTTTTCATCAATAAATTTGGGATCGGTAAACAAACTAATGTCTGATGAATGAATAGCTTTTAGAACCTGCCCGTTAGCAGCGTCTATGATGTGCAATTCACTTCTGCCATTCACATCTACTTGTACGGCTGCCACTTTTGAGCCATCGGCTGAAATATCAGGTGTAAAATATTTTGTCTTATTGGTTAGTTTACGCTGTTGTCCTGTTTGCACATCCAATACTTTGATAACACTGTAATCCGTCCAGCCC
>JAJAZO010000204.1 GCA_026785745.1 Chitinophagaceae bacterium
ATGTGTAAAAAATGTGGTTAAGTATGGTTAATAAAAAAACCGCCTCTTCCCTTCGACAAGCTCAGGACGAGACGGTTCTAATTAGCAGGAGTTAACTGCTTTTAACCGAATAAACCACCTTTTTTAAGACTTCTCACACCTTCACCAATCTTGAAGCCATTATGATAAATTTCAATTTTATAATTACCTGTTTGGAAATCATCCTGGCGTATAGGGAATTGAACGGGTTTGAGTTGTCCCTGAACATAGTCAACAGGTATTTTTGCTGTAAAATTTTTATCGCCGTCTGTCCGGGTGTTTAACACACCACTGCCCGAAACTATTTTTCCGTCAGGTGCTGTTACAATCAAATACATATCAGCAGGACCTGATTTGGCAACACGATTCTCCACATCAAATGATACTACCAGTTTGTCTACTTTCTTAGAAGTACTGATTGTTTTTTCTTTGCCATTTTTTCTTTCGTCGACAGGAACAACTTGTATGTTAGAAGCACTGAAAGTAGAAGCTACATCCACCGTTTTTTCTAACTCTTCTTTTTCAGTTGTCCTTGTGGTGAGGTTTGTTTCTAAATCTGCTTTTTCCTGTTTAAGAGAAGTATTTGAAGTATTAAGTTCCTGATTTTCTCCGGTAAGCCTTGTTACTTCTTCTTCCAGGCCACTTATTTTTGAGTTTAAATCAGCAATCATTGACTTCGCTTTTGCCAACTGCGCTTGAGAGGCATTTTTATCATTCAGAATTTTACGAATCTCTGCCTTCTTAACATCAATTTCTTTTTGTAAGATAGATTTTTCACCCTGCATGTTGTTATTGTCACCTGTTATAGAATCAAGGCGGGCCAATGCCGCATTGAAATTGTTCTGCAATTCACCTTTTTCATCTGTTACTTTTGTAATAGATGCCTGCTGATCATTGATTGTTTTCTCAGCCTTATTTTTGTCATATAGCAGATAGCCCCAAGTACCGAGCAGGCCCGCAGCAAGTAAGCCGATTACTATGTTTTTAGTGTTTTTGTTTTTTACTGGCTGACTTTGTGGAGTCGGTGTATCCAAAGGATAATTTGTGTTTGTCATACTTAAATGGATTTGAGATTTGACGTTAAATTAATAAATCTGTCCTGGAATTGATAAGGGCCGCAAGGTAGGTAGCTGGTTGCATCCTGTTTTGCTAATTCCTGTTAAAAAATTCCGTTCGAGTCACAAAATTTCGAAAACCGTGCCAGAAACGGTTAAATCGTTTTCAACAGGTGTTAGTTCTTTCCTGTTGGTGCAAGCTGAAAGCCTGTATCTTAGCATTTTATGAGTGTGGAAAAAATAATAGCAGATTGGAAAAAGAAAAGCTTCAAACCAGTATACTGGCTGGAAGGGGAGGAAGAATATTTTATTGATAAGGTCATTGAGTTTGCAGAACATCATATATTGAATGAAAGCGAAGCCTCTTTTAACCTGTCTGTATTTTATGGTAAAGATGCAAACTGGGCAGATGTGGTAAATGCCTGTAGCCGCTACCCAATGTTTGCTGAACGGCAAGTGGTGCTACTCAAAGAAGCACAACAGATGCGGGATATAGAAAAATTAGAGTCATACATCGAGAACCCTTTAAGCTCAACTGTTTTTGTTGTTTCCTATAAGGAAAAGAAGCTTGATGCCAGGAAAAAATTTGCAAAGCTGGTAAAAGAAAAAGGGGTACTCATTTCTACAAAAAAAATGTATGAAAGAGAGGTACCCCAATGGACACAGGAACTGATCCAGTCAAAGGGATTAACGATAACACAAAAAGGGCTTGCATTATTAGTTGATCATATTGGCAACGACCTGGTAAGAATTGAAAATGAGATAGACAAATTATCCGTAAATCTTGGCAAACGGACGATTATTTCTGAAGATGATATTGAACAATACATTGGCGTAAGTAAAGATTACAATGTTTTTGAGTTACAATCGGCCCTGGCGGCAAAAGACCTTGCAAGGAGTATCCGCATCATTCAATATTTTGAAGCTAATCCGAAGGCAGCACCGATTCAATTAGTTTTACCCTCCTTGTACAGTTTTTTTAGTAAGGTATTTATGGTATTTGGTGCAGGAACAAGTGATGAAAAATCAGTTGCTGCTGCTATTGGCGTTAATCCCTATTTTATGAAGGATTATATGCAGGCAGCAAAATTATACACCTATCCCGGAGTGGAGAAAGCACTGTTGCTGCTCCATACTTACAACCTGAAAAGTGTTGGTGTGGGCAGCACCGGTACAGAAGATGCCTCCTTGCTAAAGGAAATGATAGTGAAAATGATTGGATGAACAATAATAGTATGTCCCGATAGCTATCGGGAGCCAGAAATGCCTTTTCTTTGTGCAACTTTTCCAAAAAAGTACCCATCTTTTGCCCAATAAACTCAATTAATTATGCGAAAATTTATTTTATCGGTTCTCACTGTTTGTACTTTATTTCTGACCGGCTGCCTTGAAACTACACAGGAGATTACACTTAATGAAGATGGAAGCGGCACCATCAGCAATACCAGCGACCTGAGTGCCATGATAGGCCTTGCCAAACAAATGGGCGGCGGTGCTGAAATAGAGAAAGCGGCTGAACAGGTCGTTGATTCTACTGTTTCAATGAATGAGGCGGCGGACAGTATTCCCAATCTTACTTCTGAAGAAAGATTAATGGCAAAAAAAGGTACGATGAAGATTAAAATGAACCTGAAAGAGGAAAAGTTTTTAGTCAATCTTGCTTTCCCGTTTTCAAAACCATCTCAAATAGCCGATTACAATAAACTATCTGGCAAAATGATGGCGGAAACAATGAAAAGCCAGATGGGAGGTGGGGCAGCTATGCCTACTGACCAAATGCCGGAACCCTCTTCATTTGACGATTATTACACAGTAGAGTTCTCTAACGGAGAATTGACCAAAAAAGTAAATAAAGAAAAATATGCCGGGGCTGAAAGTGATGAGTATCTGAAAAGTGTAAAACAAGTGAGCAGCATGGGCCTAACGATGAAAGCAAGTTATATTATCAACTTACCACGACCGGCTCAAAAAGCAGAGGGCAAGAATGTAAAACTGTCAGACGACAAAAAGAAAGTAACGATAAGTG
Organism: Chitinophagaceae bacterium; assembly: GCA_026785745.1. Taxonomy (GTDB): domain Bacteria; phylum Bacteroidota; class Bacteroidia; order Chitinophagales; family Chitinophagaceae; genus JJ008. Next base: position 3,100 of record JAJAZO010000204.1, read on the forward strand.
CAGATATAGATGATTTCTTTGCTGATCCTTCTTCATTAGAGTTTAAGATAAAATACTAAGCGAAGCTTATTCGTAATGGTTGATAAGTCATGGTAAATCCAGCGGGGTGCTATGAATTATCAACCATTTTATTTTTATAAAACTTTCAGGCTATCAATCTTATCCTGGTCAATTTGTTTTACCAAAGCCTCCAGGCCATCAAATTTTATTTCTTCCCGCAGATACTTTTTTACAAACACTTTTAATGGCTGGTCGTAGATTTCTTTATCGAAGTCGAAGATATTAACTTCAATCACTCTTTTCTTTCCGTCAACAGTGGGCCGGAAACCAATACTCATCATGCCTTTCAGCCGTTGCAAAGAACCTGCTGGCTGTACATATACTGCATAAATGCCATTGCCCGGAATAATTTTTTCTTCGTCTGTTACTTTTAAATTTGCAGTGGGATAACCAAGTTTTCTTCCTAGTTTATCTCCATGTACTACTACACCGGAGAAGAAAAATTCATAGCCAAGCAGTGTATCCGCAGTTGCAATATCACTGTGCAAAATTGCCTCTCTTATATTGGTGGAACTGATAGAAATATTTTCCAGGATATGTTTGGGAATTTCTTTTAATTGGTAATTACATATTCCGGAAAGTTTTTCCAGCAGCCGGTAATCACCCAGCCTGTCACGGCCAAAATGATGGTCGTAACCAATAATGATGGTATGCGGATGAAATTTATCAATCAGGAAATTCTTTACATAATCTTCTGCCAGTTGGTTGGCAAAAGCATCCGTAAAAGGCACTACCACCACATGATCAATACCCAATTGTTGCAGCAATTCAATTTTTTCGTCCAGTGTATTAATAAGCCGGATACCAAGAATGGTAGATGAAACTACTTTGCGGGGATGCGGATGAAAAGTAATAATGACTGTTTCTCCGTTAACAGCCTTTGCCTCAGTTTTCAGCTTGTCAATAACCTGCCGGTGGCCCATGTGAACACCATCAAAAGTGCCGATGGTAACTACAGCATTACGAAAAGCAGGAAGATTCTCAATATCACGATGTACTTGCATTAATTGCAAAATAAATGGTCAATGTTCAATAATCAATGTTCAATGTTCAATATTTTCGCAATTCAAAACAATTCATGAGTTTATATTCAAAAAGAGGGGTATCTGCCCAGAAAGAAGAGGTACATGCGGCTACAAAGCATCTTGACCAGGGACTTTATCCAAAAGCATTCTGCAAAATCTATAAAGATGTTTTATGTGGGGATGATAACTGGGTAAATGTGATGCATGCAGATGGAGCTGGCACCAAAAGTATCTTAGCATATTTATACTGGAAAGAAACTGGTGACGTATCTGTTTGGAAAGGAATAGCTCAGGATGCAATTGTAATGAACCTTGACGATTTACTTTGTGTGGGTATTTATGATAAGCTGCTTTTTTCTTCAACCATTGACAGAAATAAAAATATAATTCCTGCTGAAGTGCTGGAAGCAGTAATTAATGGGACACAGGAGTTTTTTGATAACATGAAATGTTTCGGCATCAATATCACTTTCATGGGTGGAGAAACTGCTGATGTGGGAGATGTGGTAAGAACGATGGCCGTAAACGGGACAATGACAGCCCGGTGGCCTAAATCAAAACTTATCACCAATGAAAATATAAAGACAGGTAATGTAATAGTTGGCCTGGCCGGATTTGGACAAGCTAATTATGAAACGGATTATAATAGCGGATTGGCCAGTAACGGACTAACTTCTGCAAGACATGATGTATTGCACAAAACCTATGGAGCAAGGTTTCCTGAGAGCTATGACACATCATTGGATGAATCTGTTGTTTATATTGGCCCGCATAAAATAACGGATGAAATTAAAGACGGCGAACGTACCACAACCATCGGTCAGCTTCTTCTCAGTCCTACCAGGACCTTTGCTCCGGTGATAAAAGAATTATTAGAAACCCATTTTGATGTAATTCACGGTCTTATTCATTGCAGCGGTGGCGGGCAAACCAAATGTTTAAAGTATGTACCGGAAAATCTTCGCATTGTAAAAGATAATTTATTTGCCCCTCCGCTTATCTTCAAGTTAATACAGGATGCCAGCAAATCTGATGACCGGGAAATGTACCAGGTTTTTAATATGGGTACAAGGCTGGAGATTTATACCAATGAAAAAGATGCTGACACAATTATCAGCGTCGCAAAAAATTTTGGGGTGGATGCACAGGTAATTGGTAGAGTGGAAGTGAGTGAAGTCAAAAGTCTTATAATTAAAACCGGGCAGACAGAAATCTCCTACTAAACGATTATTTATAGGAAACTATTTGTATAGGTCACTACTTTTTGTTCTAGATTACTCTTTACCTCTTCCCATTTCCGTGGTATAATGCAGATAGGATTTTCTTCTTTGTCTGCCATTTCAAAATTGGTAAGGCTATGAATAATATATCCAGTATCAATTGCCGGAAATTTTGTTTTAAAGAGGCTGATCATTTCATCGATGGTAAATTCATTCAGGAGGAAATCAATATCCCAAAAATCCTTTTTAGAAAACCGGTTGCTGATGGCCTGTAACTTCATCGGTATTATATCCCGCAGGTTAATCAGCCTTGTTTCTTCCATAGTTTCAAAAGGATAGTTCCATTCAAAAGGATATAAAACAAAATCCACTTTTATCCCTTCTACGATAAACATCATAGTTTGATTTTGCTCAAAAAGTAATTCTGCTGTTGGCCATCTGGATGTGATGGTTTTATAAACAGTGCCGTTATCATAAGGAAGATTAGTAAAGAAATCAAGATCAACTGAGAAACGGTGTCCCCCACGAAGTGCAATACTGGTACCTCCGCCAAGTAGAAAGGAACTCAACTGTTGCTGCGAACAAATAGTTTTCAATAATTCCAGGGTAGTGGGTTCCACTGCATTTTTATGTAGCATCCAAAATAAGTTTTTTGCAACTGTAAAATAGTACATAAAAAACTAAGGACTGGTTGGCGCAAATAGGAGGCCCCTATAATTTCTTTTTTTATTCTGTCAAGTCCGTATAGCCGTATGATGGCCACCTGGTCATCCCAGCTTCCATAGTTAAAAACCTTTTGCATGATGAAAAGAGAGGACTTCTCAAAATCAAGGGCTGCAAAATTTACATCCCAGAAAGCTTTTTTAGAAATAGTTGACCCAATCATGGGTGTAAAATTACAGAGATGGTTGGATTATTTGATGTAAATGATAAAATACCTCGCAGGGTTTGCAAGAAGCAAAGGTTATTGGCAAGGTAGAAATAGGTGAGAAAAAATCATTGCCAATTAAGCTAAAAAATCAGGAGCTAGTTTTTTAAGTTTGTTAACCTACTTTGCTTTATTTTGCAGCAAACCATTCAGCATGTCAGAACCCATTATAGAAATACGCCACGCCAACATTTACCAGGGTGGTAATCTTATTTTACAGGATATTAATCTTACCGTTAACAAAGGTGAGTTTGTATATCTCGTTGGAAAAACGGGAACCGGTAAGTCAACCCTGCTGAAAACATTGTATGGAGAATTGCCGTTGACGGAAGGCGA
>JAJAZO010000205.1 GCA_026785745.1 Chitinophagaceae bacterium
CCGTAGCAGATATCAATATAGTTCCATATCGTTTCCTGAAATTATAAAAGATCTTATCCAGTGCTTTATTGCTGATGGGCATATAAATACCAACAAAGGGGGCCGTCAACGTTATGGCAGCTAATGCATTACCAAATTCCCAGTTAAACTGGTGACCGGCCATTATGTGAACATTATATCCTTTGGCCGAAAGATCATTGATAAGTTGAAAATCTTCGGTACTCCTTTTCAGAATTTGCTTTTTAGATATAGTAATGAATTTTATTGATTCGACAAATGCATCAATTAAATTATGGTAGAATTTTTTTGCAATCCGCCTTCTTTCTTTTTCACTTTTTTCAGGAAAAGCAATGCTGAGATTATTCATCACCACCTCTTTCCTGTATTTAACGACATAAAAAACCAATCCGTAAATACAATCACCCAAAAAATATAATACTCTCAGCGGTAGTAAAGAGATAAGCCACAAAAAACCGTAAACAACATAATACATGGTGTGCAAAGATAGAAACTACAAAACAATGTTTTGGACAAGGTTGCTCTTACCGGGGTAGTCGGTGTTATAATGCAGGCCACGGCTTTCTTTACGGAAGCTGGCACCTTTTACTATGAGATAACCAACTGTTATCATGTTACGGAGTTCCAGCAATTGAGGTGATACGGAACTGCTTTCGTACAGTTGTTCTGTTTCTTCCCACAACAGGTCAAGCCGGCGCATAGCTCTTTGCAAACGAACATCGTTGCGAACAATACCAACATAATCACTCATTACGAGTTGCAATTCTTTCAGGCTCTGGGTAATCAAAATCATTTCTTTGGGCTCTGTTGTACCTTTTGCATTCCAGTCAGGAACCTCACCCCCAACCCCTCTCCATTTATGGAGAGGGGAGTTCGAAGACTCCGAAATTTTGGCTACACTATCCATAAAACATCTATGCGCAAAAACCATTGCTTCCAACAAGGAGTTGCTTGCTAAACGATTAGCACCATGCAAGCCGGTAGAAGCACATTCGCCGCAGGCATAAAGGTTATGAATAGAGCTTCTGCCCCATTCATCTGTTTTTATTCCTCCGCAACTATAATGGGCTGCAGGTGCCACCGGAATCATGTGTTGCGTAATATCAATTCCAATGGATAAACATTTTGCATAAATATTGGGAAAATGCTCCGTAAATTTTTCTTTGGTAAAATGCCGGCAATCTAACCACACATGTTCCGTACCTGTACGTTTCATCTCACTATCAATAGCCCTTGCCACAATATCTCTGGGTGCAAGGTCTTTTCGATCATCATATTTTTCCATAAAGGGTTCGCCATTCTTATTTCGTAAAATACCGCCATCACCACGAACAGCTTCGGTAATTAAAAATGCCTGGCCTCTTACTCCAGGTTCATACAATGCAGTAGGATGAAACTGGATGAACTCCATATTCTCAATTCTGCCTTTGGCCCGATACACCATTGCCACACCATCACCTGTTGCAATAGAAGGATTAGTTGTTGTTCTGTACACTTGCCCGTTTCCACCGGTGGCCAGCAACGTAATTTTCGCCAATATCTTTTCTATCTTATTCGTTTCAAGATTTAAGACATACACACCATAACATTCTACATCAGGTGTTGCCTTATTAACGAGATAACCCAAATGGTGCTGTGTAATAATGTCAACTACAAAACAATGTTTGATGAACTCAATGTTCTTTTGCTTAGCCACCGCATCAATCAAAGCCCTTTCCATTTCCTTACCCGTTACATCTTTATGATGCAGGATACGGAACTCGGAATGACCGCCTTCTTTACCTCTTTTATAATCACCATCTTTTTCTTTATCAAATTTGGCACCCCAGTCAATTATTTCCTGTACCCTCTCCGGTCCTTCCTTTACTACAATCTCCACTACATTTTCATTACACAAACCATCCCCGGCTATCAATGTATCATTAATATGTTTTTGGAAACTGTCGTTCTCCAGGTCGTTTACTACGGCTATTCCGCCCTGTGCATACTTGGTATTGGTTTCATCGGCAGCAGCCTTCGTCATCACCAATACTTTTTTATCAGGAAACTGGTTGGCCACTTTCAGGGCATAAGTTAATCCTGCAATGCCTGAGCCTATTACTAAAAAATCTGTTTGTTGCATGCCCCTATCCCCTAAAGGAAAATTTTAGTTTTAAAATATATAACTACTTTATTAGCTACGAAGATACCTTATTGCACCTTCAACGATGAACAGTTGTGCCAATCCGTATGTTAGCATGATTAAAACACCGGCTGCTTCAAAAGGTTGATAAAATTTGTTGATGGCCAGTATTGAATCAGATAGTACAAAAAGTAAAGCACCCACCATCATCCATTGACCAGCCGGTTTATTCTTTATGAACAACATGTGCATGGCCAGCATAAACATAAAACTAATAACGACTCCATAAATAAGCACTGGAATTTTCATGTCTGCGAGGTAAGGAGAAAGCAGGTTGATAAGTGCGGCATAATAAATTACCGCCACTACCAGCAGCCAGGGTTTACCTTTTATATTTTCTTTTACCCGAACATTATGAAAAAAGATAATGTAGAAAATATGAGCTATTAAAAATGCAGACAAGCCCAATAAAAAGAAGATAGAGTTCTTTTCCTGGAACATCAGTAGTACATCACCAAGCAAAGAAAATAGCAGGGCGAACAAGACCCACTTTGCCAATCCTTTTGTTATACTATTAAATTGCGAATCAAAATAACCAATGAGAGTAGTAATAATCAATGGCTTCAAAAAGGATTGAACAGGATTATTGTTTAGCTGAATACCAATGATATCCCCAATAAGAATAACAGCAAAAAGAAGTATCCAGTGTTTTTGTTTCATTTGTTGATTTTCTTCTTTCAACTATTCATTCCTAAAAAAAGCCACTTTAACTGTTATTCCAAATTTTCCAAAAATTTGGAATAATTAGGAATACTATAAATGCTGTATTTCAGAACTTTATCCTACCTCCACCCACGCATCACTTTCCTTTATTAACTCTATCAATTCTTTTACCGCCACCTCACTGTTTACATTTCGCTTCATTACTTCTTTGCCTTTGTACAGTGTAATTTTCCCAGGCCCACTTCCCACATAGCCAAAATCTGCATCAGCCATTTCGCCGGGGCCATTAACGATACAACCCATGATGGCAATCTTTACGCCTTTCAGGTGATTGGTAACAGCCCGGATTTTTGCCGTTGTTTCCTGCAAATCAAATAAGGTGCGGCCGCAACTTGGGCAACTTATATATTCTGTTTTTGAAATTCTTGTTCGGGTGGCTTGTAAAATACTGAACGCAGTATTATTGGTAAACTGGTAGCTATCTTTTACTTCTAAATAAGTTTTGCCGGTTGCTTTACTATTTTCCATTTGCGATGCACCACTGTATCCCAAACAAATACCATCACCCATTCCTTCCAGAAACAAAGCACCGGTCTCCGTAGCAAAATGAATAAGGTGTTCATCAGGTGTTTGCCATTTGCTGTCTGTAATTAATACAACCGGGTTTTTAATACTTCTACTCATTAACTCCGCAAACATGCGACGGACTGATTGCATCGCATTAGTATTCGTTGAGCTAAGACAAATAACCACCGATGAATCATTAGCTAGTTCATCCAGGTAAGAATAATTGTTTACAACCGTAGTATCGTTGTAGCAATCAATCATTACAAAATTCAACCTGTCACTTTTGGCAGTTGCTTCTGCATAACCGCTATCACTATAAATCGGAAAATAAGCCTCACCCCAACCATCTCCTTTCGGAGAGGGAGTTTTGGCAAACTCCGCCCATGCACCTGGATACACAATCACTTTCAGTGTTCCAGGCAATGCAAAATCCAATAACTGATGCCCTGTAAAAATATAATCAGCCGCTGCATCACCAATCGTCCATTTGTCTGTTGCCTCATCATAAGTATAACCAATGCTTTGCAAATGAGTTGGTGTTATCTTTTCTATCTTACTCAAATCAGCAATAACAACCGGCACTTGTTTACCACCAATATTATCAACTGCAAATGTTTCTCTTCTCTTATACTCAAACGGAGAGTAAGGGATCGTCCCAATTGCCGGTACTGACTCCTGACTCCCGACTAAAGACTCCCGGCTCGCATATCTTTTCACCAAATCCTTACACACCGGTATTTCAAACTCCGGATCTTCTGTTAATGACACACGGATCGTATCACCAATTCCATCTTCCAATAATGTTCCTATACCAAAAGCCGATTTTATTCTTCCGTCTTCTCCATCACCGGCCTCTGTTACGCCCAAATGCAAAGGATAAATTTCGCCGAACTCATCAAACATTGTTTTAATTAATAAGCGGTATGCCTGCACCATCACCTGCGGGTTGCTGCTTTTCATACTCAGCACTATATTGTGATAAGTTTCACCCCGGGCAATCCGCAGAAATTCCATAGCACTTTCTACCATACCAATTGGTGTATCCCCATAGCGACTCATAATTCTATCACTTAAAGACCCATGATTGGTACCAATCCGCATGGCTGTACCATATTCTTTACAGATTTTTACCAACGGAGTAAACC
>JAJAZO010000206.1 GCA_026785745.1 Chitinophagaceae bacterium
ACGGATATTTGGATGAGTTCTTTTTTAGATTTAACAGAAGAAATTTTTTAAACAGCATTTGGCATAAGCTGATAGATCGATTTATGAATAACAAACCCTACAGCTATATTGCCAATGCGATCTAAATGGGTAATCCTATTAATCAATATTTAAATTTTATTATTGCCCGGATAAATCAATTGGCACCCTTAAATTATCATCTTTCTTAAAACTTCGTATCTTGTCCTGTATTCGCTTATGAAAATATCCTTCCGCCAAATACTGCTTACAGTTACCTGCATTTTGCTTACTGTCATCTCTTTCTCCCAAAACCCGCCTGCCGGCAAGGCAGGAAAATCTGCATACGTTTCCGGCAAAGTGGTGGATGATAATGAAAACCCCTTGGCTAATGTTTCTATTATCATCCTTGGGCAATCAAAGGGCTTTACCACTAACGATTCCGGTTATTTCAGGATAAAAGTAACAGCAGAAAAAGCATTTGCTTTCGTATTCACTTATACAGGCCGCAACCCGGAACAGAGAAATTTTCTACTGAATGAAAATGAAGAAGAAACAATAACGGTAAGATTAGAAAAAGGAGAAAAGACATTGCAGGAAGTAGTAGTAACTAATCAAACAGACAGAAGAGAAGCCGGTTTGGTACGGCTAAATCCAAAAACAATTCTCAATCTTCCATCTGCAGTAACAGGTGTGGAGAGTCTGATCAAAATATTTGTAGGTTCTAATAATGAACTGACTTCACAATACTCCGTTCGTGGTGGTAGCTATGATGAGAACCTTATTTATGTAAACGACTTTGAAGTGTTCCGCCCTTACCTAGTAAGAAGCGGCCAACAGGAAGGATTAAGTTTCATCAACCCTGAAATGGTTCGCAATATCAGTTTCTACACCGGCGGTTTCCAGGCAAAGTATGGTGATAAGATGAGCAGTGTATTAGATATACAATATAAAAAACCCCGGAAGTTTGGTGGCTCTGCTTATATCGGTGTTCTTGAGCAAGGCTTGCAATTTGAAGGCACTAATAAAAATTCAAAGTTTACTTACCTGCTCGGGGTTCGTAACCGTAGCAACAAGAATTTATTAAGTAGCCAGGAAACAAAAGGCAACTACGTTCCTTCGTCTGCCGATTTCCAGGCATTGCTTACTTACCAGTTCAATTCTAAATGGCAGGCAGAATTGCTGAGTAATATGTCGCAAACAAAATTTACCTTGATACCTGAATCCAGCCAGTTAACGACTTCCGTATTCTCTCCAGTTTTTAGTGCCACTATTGGTGTGGATATTCAATTTGAAGGCCGGGAGAAAGACGAATACCAAACCAATATGCTCGGCTTCTCCTTAATCAATCAGGCCAGTAAAAAATTGAAATTAAAATGGATGGCTTCCCGGTTTGTAAACGATGAAATGGAAAATCTTGACATCATTGGAGCTTATTTATTTGGCGAAAGAGATTTTGATAAACGAAATCCTACTTATGGTTTAATTGTTAATCCGCTTGGTGCAGGTGTTTACCAGAATTATTCAAGAAATACGCTGAATATTGAGAACTGGAATATTTCGCATAAAGGAAATCTTGATAAAGGCAAACATGCCATTCAATGGGGATTGGGTTATGATAAAACAAAAATTGCCGACAAATTAAATGAATGGGAGTTCCAGGATTCTGCAGGTTATGCACTGCCTTATCAACCAAATATATTGCGGTTGAATAAAGTAATTAAATCAACCGCCAATCTTGATATCAATAAGTTCTCCGGTTATTTACAAGACAATATTTTATTGGGCAAAGACTCAAGCCACTCAGCTACCTTAACTGCAGGTGTACGTTTCAATTATAATTCGCTTAATAAAGAATTGCTCATTTCTCCCCGCATTGGTGCCAGTTGGAAACCGGATTGGAAAAGAGATATTATTTTCCGGGCAGCAGCAGGTGCTTATCATCAGCCGCCGTTTTACAGAGAACTCAGAAGATATAACGGAACAGTGAACACTAATTTGAAATCACAAAAAAGCTGGCAGGGTGTTGCAGGATTTGATTATAATTTTATTGGTCTTGGTGACAGGCCCATGCGATGGACAACCGAACTATATTATAAAAACATGACCGATGTGGTGCCGTATGATGTGGACAATGTACGGGTACGCTACTTCGGCGAGAATAATGCAAAAGCTTATGCTGCCGGCATTGAAATGCGGCTGCATGGTGAATTAGTTCCTGATGCAGAAAGCTGGATAAGCCTTGGCATTATGAAAACGGCAGAAGATATTACCGGCGACCACTATTACCGCTATAAAAATGCAGCCGGTGAATTTATCAATTCCAGAAGTGCCGATCAGGTAGTTAAAGACAGTGTAAATTTTAATGTGGGCTGGTTGCGTCGCCCATCTGACCGTCGTATCACTTTCGGCATGTACTTCTCTGATTATCTCGCCACCAATAAAAATTTTAAAGCCTACCTCAACCTGCTTTATGGCAGCAATATGCCATACAATATTCCCAATGCAGTGCGATATCGTAATGCAGCAGTAATAGAACCATATATCCGTTGCGATATTGGTTTCAGTGCATTGCTGATGGATGATGACCGCAGCAAACGCCGCAGCCACTCTCCTTTCCGCAACTTTGATAACATTTGGGCCAGCCTTGAAGTATTCAACATCATTGACCGGGCCAATACTATTTCCTATCTCTTTATCAAAGATTTTTCCAATACGGTTTATTTATTACCCAACCGGCTAACACCGAGGTTGCTGAATTTTAAGATTGTGGCAAGGTGGTGATTATTTGTTCAAATTTGAGTTGATAATGAATTAAATTGGGGACAAGAATATACGGCAATGCAAAAGTTATCTGCAACCCCTATGAGACCGTTCTAACATTGAGCGGAAAGATTAAAAGAACATTATGATTGACACAATTGCAAAATGGACAATAATAATTTTTGGTTTATTTTTATTTGCGTTGGGTTTTTGATGCTCATTAAACCACAAAAGGCAAGAGCGATTTTAAGAAAAGCAGGAAGTACGAATTTTATTAACTATGCTGAAATTACAATAAGAATAATACCAGCTATTGGACTGATTTTGTCAGCTGACAATTCTAAATTTCCTGATATTTTCAAAATAGTTGGATGGTTTATGCTTTGCACCTCTTTGGTTCTTTATTTTATACCTCGACAACTTCATCATAATTTTTCATCAAAAGCTGCTGACATTTTAAAACCGTTTTACTTTCAATTGATTTCGCCATTTTCAATCCTATTTGGCATTCTACTTATTTATTGCGTTATTTAAAAGATGAAAGCTACTAAACTATTTAAAGATTTTTTTGACAGTGAAAAAGCAGGTGGACTGACTTTAATAGCTTGCACAATTGTATCATTACTGATTGCAAACTCAACTTTTGGTGAAGGGTATCACCATTTTTGGCAAACTCAATTTGCAGGACACAGTATTGAAAATTGGGTTAACGATGGACTTATGACCATTTTCTTTTTATTAATTGGTTTAGAATTAGAACGAGAAATTTATCAAGGAGAACTTAAAAATTTTAAAGACGCTTTATTCCCAATTTTTGCGGCATTGGGTGGCATTGTAATTCCAGCAGGACTTTTTATGCTGTTCAACTTTGGTACTGCGACTCAATCGGGAGCAGGAATTCCGATGGCAACAGACATTGCTTTTGCATTGGGTATTTTATCGTTATTAGGAAACCGGGTACCAACTTCTTTGAAAGTGTTTTTAACAGCATTAGCCGTTATTGACGATTTGGGAGCAATTTTAATAATTGCCGTATTCTATACTAAAACACTTCTTTGGACAAACCTTTTTATTGCTTTAGGGATTTTTGCTTTGCTTTTAATTTTCAACCGACTTAGAATTAGAAACTTAATTCCATATTTAATTGGTGGAGTTGCTATGTGGTATTTTATGCTTAATTCAGGTGTTCACGCCACAATTACAGGTGTTCTATTGGCTTTTGCCATTCCATTTGGCAACGGTGACGAAAAATCACCATCATATATTTTGCAACATTTTTTACATAAACCAGTTGCCTTTATTGTTTTACCAATCTTTGCATTAGCCAATACGGCTATCATTTTAAGTGGCGACATAGGACAAACACTATCACAAAATTACAGTTTAGGAATTGCAGTAGGACTTATTGTAGGAAAACCATTAGGCATTTTTCTATTTACATTTTTGGCAGTTTCATTTGGACTTTGCAAACTTCCAGACGACTTAAATTGGAAATCAATTGTAGGCGTTGGGTTTTTAGGCGGTATAGGATTTACTATGTC
>JAJAZO010000207.1 GCA_026785745.1 Chitinophagaceae bacterium
CTTTAAAATGAGTGACCATCTTAAAAGGAGAAACAATTTCACCTCCAACCAACAACTCCTTTTTGAAAAGCCCTGTTATTATAAAAATCAGGAGCAGAATGAACGCAATAATTCCTGTGATCTCAGAAATTTTTTGTGAAAACGGAACAATTACCAATGAAACAAGAAATAGAATTATACTGAGATGAAATATAAGTATAAGCAATGCCAGCATATTGTTCTTGGGTTTCATATTCCGGAAACGTAAGATCATTTTCCCTGTATAGATCAGCATCAGCACGGCACCCGCCGCCGCAAACAACAATTCAACAAAAGAAAAATGTATATAAAATACCCTGAGTGCAAAGATGACTGAAAGTATAAGAAGGCAGGCTGGTTCTATTAATCTGTATATATCCTTTTTGCCTTTTTCCTGAAGCACAGATATAAATTCTATAAGGAAAAGTAATCCAAATACAAATGCCACCCCTCCCATAATTTTTAAACCATAACTATTCTGTGCCATGGAAGCGAAGGCACCCATGATCAGCAGGATAAAAAGTAAATAGAATATGCTGTTATACTTTTTCATTAATTGGGTAAGTAAAATATATAATTGAAATCATGTGATATAAATTCATCCATCGCTTTCCATTTTTGCTCTCCGGTTTCCAATTCCTTTTTACGGCAAGCCTGCCATATAATAAAACTCCGGGCTAGTAACTCTTCTGTTTCTGTTAACGTAGAAGGTATGGCCTTTTGGGCCCGGTAAAAATTACCTTCTTCCGCTACACCATACACCCTGCTGATAACAGCATAAGATTTATTCTGTTCAATTATATCCGCCAGGAGTTTATCAGAAAAAGCATTCAGTTGCCGGCCGCCAATGCGGGACATCATTAATATCCAGTTGAACCGGGAATCAATGGCTCGCAATGCGCCAAAATTAAATTGTGAAAAATCAATTTCTTTTGATTTGGAAAAAACAGAATCAAGGTATACAAAAGCAGATGGATCCGTTTTATTCAAATACAGTTTCTCGGCCATAAAAATATAGGCAAACACTTTCTCATTATCATTCCCAAACTTCTCGGCTAATTCTACAGCTTCTTTGTTCTTTCCTGCCAATGCAAGGTTTACGCAGATATCTTTCAGGTGATTAAGAAAGAACGTTTTTTCCATGTATTCATATTTATCTCTTGAAGCTGAAAAATTTTCTTTATCAAACTGCTGATAAAAGTTCATTCCAGCTTCCACCTCATTCCGGCCAAAAGCTCGGTTGGCCAGCAGGAGACAGATTAAATTTTTATCAAGACTTTTTCCCTGAGTATGCGTTTCCGCTAATGCAAGTATTCGTTCAAGTGTTTCGTCGCTTAGCGGATAATTATTATCAAAGTTTCCTGCATCAATAAAAGGTTTAACCTCATTTGCCTTAGCTATCCAGAAATTAATAAACCCTAAATCCTCCGGAGTGGTATATAATTCTTCAAACAGGTTGTTCTTTTCAATAAAATTGAAAAAAAGATCGGAATGATAGGTCCAGCTAAACCAACCTTCCATATAATCAGGATAAATAAATATGTGCTTTCGCTTGAACTTACGAATACGTACTCCGTCACCAAAGTATGGTATGGTAACACTTATAGTTGCTTCCAGAGAATCTTTACTGACCAGCCTGATATGATCAACAGCCTGCTGAAGAAGTGAATCCAGGGAAGCAAGATCAGATGGGAGTCCCCGGTCAAATTGGTATTTATGAATATATATGGCCCTTCGTTTTTTATTAATTGCCAATGTATAATTTCTTTCTGAAGGGTCTTTTATTTCTGCGATCAGTTTTTCGTAATCATCTGCCAGCGCATCGAATACTTCCCGTTTAGCCAGGCAAAGGTTGGGGAAAAAATAACCTTTGAATGATCGCAGGATATTTTTTTCAATATTTACCCGGTATAAATGGCTTATATACCCTGAACGGATTACTGAATTACGGTAAATAGTGAGTGGCGTAATAGATGCGTAATTAGTCCCCAGCCATTTCACTATGCTGCCAGTTTTTTCCCGATGACCAAACTGGTAAAAGATACCCAGTATATGAGTATAATTATTAAACAGGCTGCCGGTAAAATAATCATTCTGCCCTGTTTGTTTGATGGTTTCAAAACACTGAAGAACTTTATCTGTATCACCAAGTGCCGCATATAAAGAAGAAAGGGTATGATAACCCCCGTTAAAATCATTGGGGATGCGACCATTGATCTCATAACTTCCTTTCGGATAGTAAATAGTAAATATGGTCTGGCCACCTGTGTCTTCAAAAGGAGAAAAAAGCTTAAGCAATTCACTAACTTTTTCATCCGTAACATGACCAAGAGTTAGCCATTGCTGAATGCCATAATTTAACTCTTGTGGTATGGTAGCTCTGAACAAATTTTTCTCTTTAAAAAAGATCAACGCTAAATTGTATCCTTCATCTGAAATATCACGAAGCAATTTTTCACTTGCTTCAGAAGGATTATAATAATTGTCATAAGCCAGCAGGGTACTGAACTTATTGATTTCAGTCATTAAGAATGGATAATCTGTTTTTTGGGCAACTACCTCTTTGAAATTTTTCTGAACCAGGTTGGTCAATTCAGATTTGAGAACACTTGTATCATGTTTGTCGAATAATAACAACTGCTTATAGGTTTCAATCGCCAGGCTTATTTTCCCTTTGGTATCCAATCCGGACAGATAGGTTAACATGGATCCCGTTTCATAGCGTTCTCCTAATAAAAGCGGTATAGCTTTCGTATTAAAACCTACTTCCTTGCTTTTCATCAAATCCAATGCTTCTGCCCGCACTTTTTTAATTACCCTGCTGTTTTGTTTTTGTTCCGCATCATACCAGTAAAATCCACTAAGAACAAGCATGATCCCTATGGCCAATACGGTAGCAATACGTTGTGGCCCATATTTCATAAATGCCCTTGTAACGGCTACTTTATTTGCACTCCGTTTAATAAACTCACGAACATCTGCCAGTATAGTTTCCGCATCAGCAGTTGCTTTCGTTTGATCTTCCTGAATTTCAGAATAACGCTTTATCCACCCGGCATTGGGTTTGCATTTATTATACCAGTTTTCAAAATAAGAAAGCGGCCCGATAGGCAACAAATAGCCACTGCTCTTTCCGCTGTTCTTCCAGCGATCTAATTGTTTTTTGAAATCAAGGTAGGTAGAATAAAACTCGAATTCCTGGTTGGCCCATGTATTCAGTTTATTCCAGTTTCGGATCAGGCTTTCATGGGTGATATCCAACACCGTGTCAGCAACAATTTCATGTGATGCCGGGTCTTCTGTTATAAACGGCCGGATAAAGGAGTTGCCTTCTTCCCGGTAAATACGCAACACATCACTTACTACTTTGGGTGTAATGGCAGGTGAATTTATAATGCCGGTAATCTCTCCAAGCGACATGCGGTTACGTACTGCACGGCTGTTATCAATCTTTGTCAGGCAACTAAAGGTTAGTGCAATGATTCGTTTGGCATCCTGTTGTGTGATGGGATGATGCTGATGATTGGCATTATAATTTTCCCATGCATTCTCATACAAAACACTGGCATGAATTTCAATTACTTTATTCAGGCCTGTTTCCTGGAAATATTTTTGTTGAATCTGGGGCAATGCCTGAAACCATTTCTGGAAATTTGGTTGATCCTCGTCCGGCAATTCTGCTGCAGGCATACCACCCACCATTGCATAATGGATAAGGTCCATTTCCTGCCGGCCATGATCCGCCACCAGCCATATTTGACTCAGGGCATGTTGCAGAATGGGTAACTGATCCACCCCTTCTGCTATATCGTAGAC
>JAJAZO010000208.1 GCA_026785745.1 Chitinophagaceae bacterium
ACATCATTCTTATAACCATGTGCTGCCATGAATTCAAGAATGGCACTGCCGATGCCACCTTCTACCGCTCCATCTTCAACAGTAATTAATTTTTCATACTGTTGACAGGCTTCGTGTAATAATGCTTCATCCAATGGTTAGGCAAAACGCATATCGAAATGACCAGGGGTAAGCCCATCATTCTTCAGCTCACGGATAGCAGCCGCAGCAAAGTTTCCGGGATGACCAAAAGATAGAATAGCAATGTCTTTTCCGTCTTTAAGTTTTCTGCCCGTCCCGATTTTTATTTCTTTCATTTCTGTTTTCCATTCCGGCATTACACCTTCACCTCTTGGATAGCGGATAACAAATGGCAACGTAGTAGATTCTAATTGAGCTGTGTACATCAGGCTCCTCAATTCACTTTCATTCATCGGGGCACTAACAATCATGTTGGGGATACAACGCATATAAGCAATATCGTAACAACCATGATGGGTGGGCCCATCATCACCCACCACACCGGCTCTGTCGAGGCAGAAGATGACGGGTAGTTTTTGTATCGCCACATCATGCACTACCTGGTCATAAGCCCTCTGCATAAAAGAAGAATAGATGTTGCAAAACACCTTCATGCCCTGCGTAGCCATACCGGCACTTACTGTTACGGCATGTTGTTCTGCAATGCCCACATCAAATG
The DNA here is from genome assembly GCA_026785745.1 of Chitinophagaceae bacterium. Taxonomy (GTDB): domain Bacteria; phylum Bacteroidota; class Bacteroidia; order Chitinophagales; family Chitinophagaceae; genus JJ008. The sequence goes on from JAJAZO010000208.1 coordinate 680, forward strand.
CCCGGTATGGCATTTTCTCCATCATATATTTTAAAGAAGAACCGGAAGGCATGGCAGGAGTAACGCCAAATATCTTGTCATTCTTTTCTGCCAATTCTATAATGGTATGGCCAAACACATCCTGGTACTTGGGTGGTTGTGGCAAATCGAATTTTTTCTTTTGAATCTCACCGGTTATTTTATCAAAGAGTCCGGGTGCATGCCATTTGGTTTGATCTTTTTCTGCCAGGGCATACCCTTTGCCTTTAGTAGTTACAATATGCAATATTTTCGGTCCGGGAATATTGCGAAGGTCTTTCAGTGTATCAACCAACTTGGCGACGTTGTGTCCGTCTATAGGTCCGAAGTAGCGAAGCTTTAAGGCTTCAAATAAATTGGAACTGCTGCTTACCATTCCTTTCAATCCATCCGTAAGCTTATGAGCCATGGCACGGCTAAAATTTTTGCCAACGGGTAATTTGCCCAGCAACTTCCACACATCATCCTTTACTTTGTTATAGGTTGGTGATGTGGTGATGTCGGTTAAATATTCTTTTAATGCACCCACATTCGGGTCAATTCCCATGCAGTTATCATTTAAGATAATCAGCATATCTGTATCAGCCACACCGGCATGATTCATCCCTTCAAATGCAAGGCCGGCCGTCATGGCACCATCGCCAATTACAGCCACCACTTTTCTGTCTGTTTCGCCTTTATATTTTGCAGCCATAGCCATACCAAGTGCTGCAGAAATGGAAGTGGAAGAGTGGCCTACACCAAATGTATCGTATTCACTTTCGCTTCTTTTAGGGAAACCACTCAGACCTTTATATTTTCTGTTGGTCGGAAAATTGTCACGGCGACCGGTCAGTATTTTATGGCCATAAGCCTGGTGACCCACATCCCACACTAACTGATCGTATGGAGTATTATAAACGTAATGAAGTGCAGTTGTTAGCTCCACCACACCGAGGCTGGCACCAAAATGACCCCCGTGTACACTAACAACATCAATAATGTATTGGCGCAATTCATCGCATACCTGGTGCAATTTTTCCCTGGGCAATTTCTTCAGGTCGGCAGGCGAATCAATTGTCTTTAAAAGTGGTCCGGGTGTGATTTCCATGTGTCCTGTTTAAGCGGTGTAAAAGTAGCATTTTCCGTTCAGCCTTTTTTGCTAAAGATTATCTAACAATGTACTGAAAGGAATGTTCTGTAACACAGGGTTTACGGCTACCGGAAAATAAAACAAAAACCCATTTGTAAAAGTTATCAGCCACTGGTATATTTACGGAAGCCGCCTCTGGCGGTATTAATTAGATTTGCTGATATGTGGCTCGGTAAACCAAGATATTGGATATTTCAGGCATTGGGCTGGGGAAGCTTCTTTTTGCTATACACTTTTTTTGCTTTCTCCTTTTCCACTCTTGAACTTGTTTTTTTTAAACGGCTGGGCACCTTCATATTTTTTGGTATCCTGTTCTCTCACCTGATGCGGCTGTTGGTGGTCCGCTTCGGCCTGTTGCAACGAAACCTTACCAAACAAATATTCCTTTTTTTCGGCATTACCATCATTGCCTCATTAATTGCTTCTTTTGCGTATGTGGAGGTGATGATTGCCGGGGATATATTGAAAAAGGTGGACAATGAATTGCTGAGAGAAAAGAACTACAGCTTTTGGTTTGCCTTGTGGCTGGTAGTACTGAATAATGCGTTTCTTTATTTCCTTCTTTTCTTTATCTGGCACCTGATCTACTTTGTTTATCATTATGTAGAGAAAAGCCGGAAGCAGCAGTTGGATACATTGCACCTGGAGTCGCTGGTAAAAGAACTGGAGCTTCAAACCATTAAGGCTCATATCAACCCTCATTTTATTTTTAATTCGCTGAACAGTATCCGGGCTTTAGTGGATGAAAACCCGCAACGGGCCAGGAAGGCGGTGACGGAGTTAAGCAATATCCTCAGAAGCAGCCTGCAATCAGAAAAAATGGAGACAGTTACACTGGAGAAAGAACTGAGTATTGTAAAAGATTATCTCGCATTAGAAAATATGCGGTTTGAAGACCGGCTAAAAATTGAGTATGATATTGATGAAGATACCCTTGATCAACCAGTGCCGCCGATGATGTTGCAGACATTAGTAGAAAATGCTATTAAGCATGGCATCGGAAAACAAATAGACGGGGGGATAGTAAAAGTGATTTCTGATTTTAAAGGTGGCTATCATGAGTTGTCGGTGCAAAACACCGGTGTTTTAAACGGGTATAAGAAGTATGGAGGAGAAGGTTTCGGTCTGTCAAGCACCACCAACCGCCTAAGTTTATTATACGGAGATAAAGCAAGATTTGAAATAAAACAAATAAACCCTTTGCTGGTAGAAGCCAAAGTATTGATACCAGTAGTTACTATCTAAACTATTTTTCATGAAATGAGCCATAATCAAAGTCTGTTTCATTACAGGAACGACTATTGAGGCGAATTAAATGTGGCTAACAAAATAAAATGATACCCATGAGAGCAATTATTATTGACGACGAACGCCTTGCAAGAACGGAGTTAAAAAAATTATTACAGGAGTTTCCCGAAGTAGAAATAATAGATGAAGCAGCTAATGCGGAAGAAGGGTTGAGTAAGATTGAAAGTCAGCAGCCTGACCTTATTTTCCTCGATATACAAATGCCGGGCAAAACTGGTTTTGATATGCTATCGGAGTTAGAAAGAGCACCACAGGTTATTTTTACCACGGCCTACGATGAGTTTGCTTTAAAAGCATTTGAAGTAAATGCTCTGGATTACCTGCTGAAACCGGTGGAGCCTAAACGTCTTGCTGATGCAATTCAGAAACTGCATTTTACAGAAAATAAAGAAGTAAAACCAGAAGGAGAAAATTTCAACAACAGCATACATACTGAAAGTGACCAGGTGTTTGTAAAAGATGGCGAACGTTGCTGGTTTGTGAAGTTATCGGAAGTAAGGTTGTTTGAAAGTGTAGGTAATTATGCCAAAGTGTTTTTTGGGACTAACAAACCACTCATTTTAAAATCGCTTAATGCACTGGAAGAAAGACTGGATGAAAAAGTATTTTTTAGGGCAAATAGAAAACATATTATTAACCTGCGCATGATAGAAAAAGTGGAAACATTTTTTAATGGAGGTTTATTATTG
>JAJAZO010000209.1 GCA_026785745.1 Chitinophagaceae bacterium
ACATAAGGTAAGCTCCTTATACCTTTTTGGTAGTGGTGCCAGGGAAAATGACTTTACAGAAAAAAGCGATTTAGATTTTCTCGTAAACTTTATACCCACCCTTTCAAATTCTGATGAGGAAATTTTCCAAAGAGTTGCCAATAAAGAAAGTCTTGGCAATGCCCTTGAATCAATTACAAAAAGAAAGGTTGATCTTATACAAGAAGAATTTATAAAAAACAGGTATCTCCTGTATTTCATAAACAAAGAAAAGAAGATTTTATATGGCATATCGTGATGTATCGGTATGGCTTGAAGATGTTCTGATGGCAATAAGCCGTATAAATCATTACATAAAAGACGTAGAAACCTATGCGGGTTATACTTCCAATTTTCTTGTTCGTGATGCAACTGAAAGAAACCTTGAGATTATAGCCGAAGCTCTAAAGAACGCAATAAAACAAAAACCTGATTTGGCTATTTCAGATACAATAAGAATTATTGGTTTGAAAAAATATAATTAATCACCAGTATTATGATGTAGAACATGACAGGATATAGGTTATTATAAAAAAGAATATCCCCATATTGGAGATCGAGGTCAAAAAAATATTGGAAGATTATGAGAGAAGACTTGATTTAAATGAATTATAATGGACATTCAAAGTATAAAAAATCGTTTTGGCATCATTGGCAGTTCTCCTGCCCTCAACTATGCGTTGCAGGTAGCCACACAGGTAGCCAGTACCGACCTTACCGTATTAATAAATGGTGAAAGTGGTGTTGGTAAAGAAGTTTTCTCACAGATCATTCACTCCCTTTCTCCAAGGAAGCATAATCCGTTTATCGCCGTGAACTGCGGTGCTATTCCTGAAGGAACAATTGATTCTGAACTGTTCGGCCATGAGAAGGGTTCTTTTACCGGGGCGGCAGATGCAAGGAAAGGATATTTCGAAACGGTGAATGGAGGAACCATTTTCTTAGATGAGATTGGTGAATTGCCATTAGGCACACAGGCAAGATTGCTTCGTGTATTGGAAACAGGCGAATACATCCGTGTAGGTTCCTCCAAAACACAAAAGACTGATGTAAGGGTAATAGCGGCCACCAATAAAGATTTGTTGCAGCAAGTGCAGGCAGGAAGATTTCGGGAAGACCTTTATTACCGGTTGAGTACCGTTCCTATCCGGGTACCTGCCCTGCACGACAGAACAGAAGATATTCATATACTGTTTAGAAAATTTGCGGCTGATTTTGCCAATAAATACAAGACAGCAACTGTGCAATTGGATGATGAAGCGAAACAACTGTTAATAAACTATCCCTGGCCGGGCAATGTGAGGGAATTGAAGAATATTGCAGAGCAGATTTCTGTGCTGAGTACTGATAAAAATATTGCGGCAAAGGAATTGAGTAAGTTCTTGCAGCCTTATTCCAGTAACAGGATGCCGGTACTGGCTTCTGTAAATGGAAACAGTCCGGAGTTTGCGAATGAAAGGGAAATGCTTTACAAACTTTTCTTTGATATGAAGAAAGATGTAACAGAATTAAAAAGGATGTTCCTGGATGTATTGCAGAATCCGAATATGGTGGCTCAAAATCAGACTTTCATTAACGAATTGAAAGAATTAAAGAACAATGAAGTGATGCAGCCTGTTCCGTTGGCAATCGGAATTCAACCGGTACATCAGCATTCACAGCCGGTAATAATGAACAACGAGATACTTGAACATGTGGAAGTGGAAGAAAGCCTGAACATTGTTGATAAAGAGAAGGAACTCATTATAAAAGCGTTGAAAAAACATAAAAGTAAAAGAAAAGATGCCGCCCTTGACCTTGGCATCAGCGAAAGAACCCTGTACAGAAAATTAAAAGAATACGACATTGAAGAATAATACAAATAAAAGGTACAAGGCAAAAGGTACAAGTAAGAAAGTGTTTCCCGCACTTGTAGCTTTCCTTCTTGTGTCCTGCTACTTATTACTTGTCTCTCCTTTTAGTAGTTGCAATATTTATAAATTCAATGAAGCTACTATTCCGCCGGATGTTAAAACGGTGAAATTAACCCAACTTGTAAACAGGGCTCAGTATCAGAATCCGCAGCTTAGCCCGAAACTAACTGAAAAGATCAGGCAGAAAATTATAGGACAAACCCGGCTTACCCAAACCAATAATGATGCGGATTGGGAAATAAGCGGCACCATCACACAATATGCGTTTAGCACCTCTGCCATCTCCGGTCAGCAGGTAGCCACCAACAGGTTGACAGTAGCCGTGCATATTATTTTAAATGATAGAAAAAAAGATGAAGTAAAAGAACATGATGTAAGCAGGAGTTTTGAATTCAAGGGTAACCAATCTTTTCAGCAGGCAGAGAATTCTTTGCTGGATGAAATAACAAGAACCCTAACCGACGAAATTTTTAATAAGCTATTTTCTAATTGGTAATTTGTTGCCGTAATTTTTAGTTTAAAAACTATTTTAGCAACAGCAATCCCCTTATCTTGTAACGATGAATGCTCAGATCAACCAACTTGTAAAATCGCTTTTGCGAAAAGACACACTGGAGCAATGCAGCCTGCAGGAACTGGAACAATTTGCCGAACGTCATCCCTATTTTGGCGCAGCCCAGTTATTACTTACCAAAAAACTTCAGTTGGAGAATCCTGCCCGGTACAACGAACAACTGCAAAAAACATTTCTATTTTTTAATAACCCGATGTGGGTAGAACACCTGCTGAATGAAACAGGTAATGCCGAAATTATTGCCCCGGAGAAAAAAGAAGAAGTGGCGGAGGCAAAACCGGAGCCTGTTATTGTTGAGCAAATAGAAATTCCTGTTATTGCTGCTGTAGAAACGAAAGAATCCGAATTAGCTGATCCGGTAGCAGAAATAATAACAGAACCTGTTGCCCAGGCCGTTACTGAAATGGTTAAAGAACCCCAATTTGAAATTCCCACATTAAAAATTGAAGCTTCCGATAGCTATCGGGATGATGCCGCAAAAGCGGAGCTTCTTTTTGAACCATTTCATACGGTTGATTATTTCGCCTCACAGGGCATTAAATTCAAGGAAGAAGAAAAACCAAAAGACAAGCTTGGCCTGCAACTAAAAAGCTTTACCGACTGGTTAAAAACTATGAAACGGCTGCCCGTTTCAGAAATAGCAAAGACAGTAGAAGTAATTTCAGACCTGTCCGCCGGTGCGGAAAAGAAGGTGGAGCAATTAGCCGAGCATTCACTCGTTGAAAGACCAGTAGTGACTGAAGCTATGGCGGAAGTATGGGAAAAACAGGGAAATGCAGCAAAAGCTATTGAGGTTTATACCAAATTAAGTTTGCTTGATCCCTCTAAAAGCCTTTATTTTGCAGCGAAAATTGAAGATTTAAAGAAAAAAAAATAACATGACGATTTTATTTATCATATTGATTATTGTGGCCTCTGTGGTGCTTGGTTTTATCGTATTGGTTCAAAACCCGAAAGGTGGTGGCCTGGCTGGAAATGTAGCTGGTTTCAGCAACCAGTTCATGGGTGTAAAACAAACTACAGATGTTCTGGAAAAGGGCACCTGGATATTTGGAGCAGTGGTTGCAGCACTATGCATTTTCTCTGTTTTTTTTATCCCAAAAACAGCTACTTCATCTGGAGGAGCTTCTGATGTAAAAAATGCAACAGTTCCTTCCTCAAACCAAACTTTACCAGCTAACACTGTGCCACTGAATCCGGCCCCGGTTCAGCCTGCTCCAAATAAATAAAACTTAATAATAATATTTCAAACCCCGGCTAATTGCCGGGGTTTTTGTTTACCCGCCATAGCTTCGTCCAACGCCATAGCCGCTGGCCAACGGCTGTCAGCGAAGGTGAACTTGTCC
>JAJAZO010000210.1 GCA_026785745.1 Chitinophagaceae bacterium
AAGTACACCAGATTGGTAGTGTGGCATCCGGAGTAACAGGTACACCATTTCGTGGTAATGCTGCATCAGGAAGTTGCTGGTATAGTGGTAACATGTTTCCGGCTTCCTATAAGAATACTTATTTCCAGGCAGACTATGGCGGGACATGGCTTAAAAATTTTACCATTCAATATACAGACCAGATAACTAAAGTAACAAACTTTGCATCGGGCTTTGCAGCAATAGTTTGTGTTACAGAAAACCCGTTGGATGGCAGCATTGTAGTAGTTGATATCGGAACCGGTGAGGTAAAGAAAATAAAATATGGCGGTAATCAATCACCTGTAGTGGTGTTGAGCAGCAATAGAACATTTGGCCCCTCATCATTAGCCGTTAATTTCACTGGTAACAGTTCTTATAATCCCGGTGGCGGCATCCTTACCTATGCCTGGAATTTTGGCGACCCCACCAGCGGTAGCAATACAAGTACGATAGCCAATCCTTCTCATACGTTCACTACCACGAACAGTAGTCCTAAAAAGTATGTGGTAAAGTTAACGGTAACTAATAATCTGGGAGGAACTTCGGTGGACAGTATTATTATCTCAGTCAATAATACACCACCGGTGGTCAATATCACCAGCCCGGTAAAGAACTCACTCTATGTACTTGGTGGCGACACGGTCTACCAATGCCAGGCCACCGTTATGGATGCGGAACATCCCAACGGGCAGTTAAAATATGAATGGCAAACCTTTCTCCGGCATAACATTCATGAACATGCTGAACCAATAGATACATTCCGGAATACATCTACAGCTATTTCACGGATTGGTTGTAATGGCGAAACCTATTACTGGATTGTAAAACTAAAAGTAACAGATGCGGCCGGGCTTAGTACTATGGATTCTTCAAAATTGTTCCCAGGTTGCACAGGAGCCTTACCATTAGTTCTTCATTCATTCAGTGTGGCAGTTCAGCCTAATGGCAATTTGATAAGATGGAGCACTGAATCGGAAACAAACCTAGATAGTTTTGTAGTAGAAAGAAGTGTGGATGGACACCAGTTTTACTCAATCAACAAGCAAACAGCAAAAGGCACAATCGGGCAAATGCAGTACAGCTTTTTTGATAATATGTATTTGCCGGGAAATAATTATTACCGCCTTCGAATGGTAGACAAAACAACCGGCTGGTATTTTTCGCTTATCATCAGGGTGTACAATGGAACAAACAGGAATGATAAATTGATACTTATCCCTAATCCAGTGGTAAATAATTTTACTTTGGGCGGCTTTTTCAATACCAGCGGACAAGTGCAAATACAAATAACTGATGCAAATGGAAGATTGATTAAATCATTCTTTGAAACAGTGGTCAGCGGCTTTAATAATATGCTGGTAAATAACCTGAAGCATTTGCAGCCCGGTATTTATTTTGTTGAAGTAAAAGAAAAAGAAACAACAAGGAAAACCAAATTTATAAAAGCACAATAACATTTATTGGTGAAGCAGGTTTATCCCACATCATCAATGCTCTCATCTTTGGCATTAGCAAACATAGCAGGTGTCATTTTCTTCAGCGGGTTTTTCCGGTTCTGTTCATATTCAGCCCGGCGATTGATTATATCAATACATTCAAACACGGCGGTTACAAAAGAAGAAGTATCAGCTTTGTCTTTTCCTGCAATATCAAAAGCCACACCATGATCGGGTGATGTTCTTACAGCCGGAAGACCCGCAGTATAATTTACACCCTCACCAATGGCTAATGCTTTAAAAGGAATAAGTCCCTGGTCGTGGTACATAGCGAGTACAATATCAAACTTATCAAAGCTGCGGCGTGCAAAAAAAGCATCAGGGCTGTAAGGACCCACCACCAGTATATTATTATTTTTTGCTTCTTTGATGGCAGGTTTAATGATGGTTTCTTCTTCGTTTCCAATCAGGCCTTTATCACCCGCATGTGGATTCAGCCCCAGTACCGCAATGCGTGGTTTATCAATACCAAAATCTTTTTGCAGGCTTTGTTGAATGATGTTCAGTTTACTCACAATTTTTTCTTTGGTAATATGTTTGGCGATCTCGGCGATGGGTATATGCTCTGTAACAAGGGCCACTCTGAAATCTCCGGCACAAAGCATCATTACCACATCATTCACACCAAATATATGTTTGAGGTAAGGAGTATGACCGGTAAAACTGAATTCAGCCGACTGGATATTTTTTTTATGTATAGGTGCTGTGACCAGCCCGTCAATTTGTTTTTGCTTTAATGCGGCTACCGCTGTTTGCAGCGAGATGATTGCATATTTGCCGCCAATTTCATTCAATTGGCCGGGATTGATTGCGACATCTTCCTCCCAGCAATTAAAAATATTGATCTGTTTCGGGCTGATGCGGCTGAATTCCTTGATGTGCTGAAAATTAAAATTGACCTCCGGAATGGATTTCCGGTAAAAATTGAGCACTTTATTGGAGGCAAAGATGACGGGAGTACATTGATCAAGTATCCGGTGATCGGAAAAAGTTTTTATGATCAATTCAATACCGATGCCGTTCAGGTCGCCACAGGAGATACCGATAACAGGTTTTATTTGACTCATCATTTAATGATTGTCCGTAAAAATAATGATTTATCACCGGAGCCTTTCCACAAGGCCGGTTTTTATTGCTGCGGATGTATCAAGTACATTTGCAGTCATGTACACACTGAAGAAGTCATTGGGGCAGCATTTTTTGAAAGATGAAAACATTTGCCGGAAGATTGTGACATCCCTGGGGGAGCATTCCTTCACCCGGCTCCTTGAAGTGGGTCCCGGCGGAGGTGCATTGACCAAGTACCTGCTGGACCTGAAAGGGATTGATTTTAAAGCCGTAGAACTCGATGATGAAAAAGTGGAATATTTATTAAAAACATGGCCGCAATTGCAGGGCAAGATCATTCACCAGAGTTTTTTGGATATAGAAAAACCATTTGATGGAAAATTTACGATAGTTGGCAATTTCCCATATAATATTTCTACACAGATACTTTTTAAAACATTGGAATGGAAAGATGATGTCGGTTGTACCGTAGGTATGTTTCAAAAAGAAGTGGCGCAGCGGGTGGCAGCCAAAGAAGGAAGTAAAGTGTATGGTGTAATCAGTGTATTGATGCAGGCTTTTTTTAAAGTGGAATATTTATTTAATGTACATCCTGGCTCTTTTCAGCCCCCGCCCAAAGTGGAAAGCGGAGTAATACGATTAGTGGCAAACCCGGAGACACCAGCTATGAAAAGTGAGAAGGATTTTTTCTTATTGGTAAAAACAGCCTTTAACCAACGAAGGAAAACACTTAGAAATGCTGTTAAGGGTTTATTTGATGCAGCGATTCTGGAAGATGAATTGTTTAACAAAAGAGCAGAGCAGCTGACTGTACAGCAATTTGCCAATCTAACTTTTAAAATGCGATGAAGAAAGCTATTATAACAGGAAAAACACATCCTTACCTTATGGACACACTTCAGCAAAAAGGATATGAAGTACTGTACCAGCCTGCTATTAACTACGATGAGTTGAGCAATGTGATACATGATGCAGAAGGATTAATAGTAACAACAAGGATTAATGTAGATAAAAACCTTATTGATAAAGCTGCTGCATTGAAATGGATTGGCCGCCTCGGCAGCGGTATGGAACTCATAGAGGTGGACTATGCAATAAGCAAAGGAATAAAATGTGAAAGCAGCCCGGAAGGAAACCGGAATGCCGTAGCAGAACATGTATTGTGTTTATTGTTGAATTTGATGAACCATATTACTTCATCACACAATGAAGTGAAACAAGGATTGTGGAGGCGGGATGAAAACAGGGGAACGGAACTGAGTGGTAAAACAGTTGGCATTATCGGGTTTGGAAATACGGGGCAGAGTTTTGCTAAATTGTTGCAGCCTTTTGGTGTTACCATATTAGCGTATGATAAATATAAATTCGGCTATGGCGGTAATTATATAAAAGAAGCAAATCTTGAACAGGTATGCAGGTATGCCGATGTCATCAGCTTTCATGTGCCGCTTACCGATGAAACATTTCACATGGCAGATGCTTCGTTCTTTAAAATGTTGCAACGAAAGCCGTATTTCCTTAACAGTTCAAGAGGAAGTGTAGTAAGGCTGGAAGAACTGGTGAATGCACTAAAAGAAAATAAGATCGGCGGGGCCGGATTAGATGTACTGGAAAATGAACAACTCAGTACTTACACACCTGTAGAAAAAGAACAGCTTGACTGGCTGCTTGCGCAACCCAATGTTATCATCACTCCGCATATTGCCGGCTATAGCCATGAATCATTTTATAACATGGCAAGGGTGTTGCTGGAAAAAATAAATCCCTGATAAGCCAGAAATTCTTTGTTAAATTTTTCTCTATCGTTCTTATGGAATTATTCTTTTGGAAAAAAATAAAATTTTTGCCATGAGAAAAAATCTACTCTTATCATTACTGATCAGTATTCTGTTTTTTCATCCTGTTCAAAAAATCTCTTGAAGACCGCCTCATTGGTAGCTGGCAAATAGAAAATGCGTGGCGCAAAGAATTGTTTGGACGGGATTATTTTAACACCGGGTACGAAAGCGGTGTTTTTAAATTTATGGAAAATGGGGATGCCACTTATACCAGCTCCGCCGATACACTGAAAGGTTTTTGGCGATCTGACCGTTACAACAAGAGCTATTACAACAGCAATGGTGAATGGGAAACCCGGTCTATGAAATAACTGCGTATCAATCTGGTGAATTTTCAGCAGAACCACCGTATAGAATGGGAGTTTGGCGATTTCAGTTTTCGGGATACCTGGGATGAGATAAGAGCCGAACAATACTCTCTTGGCAGGGACAGGGTATATGAATTTAAACGGAGATAAAGGGAAACTAAAAAAGGCAGACCATTTTGTTTCATTTCAATTAGTTTTCTATCTTTACTACACAATATTGCAACGCTTCAGCAAACACTGAGGCGTTGTTATTTTTTTATTCTTACCGCCGTAATTGTTTGTACTGCGGCATTAAAAAGGAGGCGATTATGAGTGACATTCAATATGTAACACAAGAGACACTGAATCAAATGAAAGCAGAACTGCAAAAAATGAAAGGCATTGACCGTCCGGCTGCGAGCCGTGCCATTGCTGAGGCAAGGGAAAAAGGTGACCTGAAAGAAAATGCAGAATACGATGCTGCCAAAGAAGCACAGGGAATACTGGAGGCAAAGATTGCCGCCTACGAAGGCTCAATGGCAATCTTAAGGGTGATGGACGAAGCCGACATTGATACCGGCAAAGTTTCTATTCTCACAAAAGTAACACTGACCAACCTTGGCACTAAAAAACAGGTGACCTATAAAATAGTAAGTGAAAAAGAAGCTGACCTGAAGGCAGGAAAAATTTCTGTTACCTCGCCTATTGGAAAAGGAATTCTGGGTAAACACATTGGAGATACGGCAGAAGTACAGGCACCGGCGGGTGTTTTGAAATTTAAGATTGAAGGAATTACAGCCTGAAGCAGTTAAAAAAGAATAACTGATTGATAAAAGTTCTGTGACAAACAGAACTTTTTTAGTGCCATACCGGGATTGTAGATTTGTAAAGTGAAATGGCGGTATATTAAATATGCAATCAGCAATATTCAATCTAAAATATTCGGGGGTATGACTATCTTTTCAAAAATCATTGCCGGGGAAATCCCTTGTTATAAAATTGCAGAGAATGAAAAATTCTTTGCTTTTCTCGACATCTTTCCATTAAGGGAAGGACATGTGCTGGTGGTGCCAAAAAATGAAACTGATAAACTGTTTGACCTGCCAGATGAATATTTAAGCGAAATGCTCTTGTTTGCAAAACCCATTGCCCATGCTATTGAAAAAGCTTTTGAATGCAACCGTTGCGGCATTAGTGTAGTGGGGTTGGAAGTACCCCATGCACATATTCATCTTATTCCCATCAATTCAGCAAATGATTTGAATTTTACACAAGCTAAACCACAGGCATCAGCAGAAAGTTTGAAGAAAGTGCAGGAAAAGATTTTGGCGCATCTATAACTGCGATAAAGATGAAGACGACACATGGCCTCGTTGCGATGATATTTTATGCAACTATATTGACCTGATTGCTTAAGGATTTTTGAGTTTAATAGTTAACAATTCTGTTTCCTCAGCATTTTTTAATATTTCATTTCTATCCAGTAAAGCAGGTCGGAGTTTTTTTTGCGAAAGTAAACTCAATTGGTCGCCTATGTGTTTGCTGCCTGTTTGGGTGGCATTACCATAACTAAGTAAAACCTGGGCTTTTACTTTAGGGCCAAACTCTGTTACTGCAACATAAGTATCCCCCGCTACAGCATAACCTTTATTGTCGCTGGCATTTTTTGCAAAATACATAGTTCTAAAGATTCCATAATTACCTGAACCACCATTCCCCGGAAGATCGTAATTCCCAATTTTAAACCGGTTCACCTCTCCCCATGCGACATCCAGTTTTCCATACATTTTCTCTACATCCGTGGCGGCTTTTGACAATAGTGCTACGGCATTTTGCGGATCTTTTAAACCATCGGGGGTAGTTATTGGTTGTTCCGGATTCCAGGGAATGCTAAACATACTATCTCTTAGCATATCACTCCAGCGGGCAAAAAGAACAGCACCCCGGCTATCAACATTTGTAGCTTTATCCCATTGCTGTAAAACGGCTGCGGCTCTTTGAGCAACGGTATCTGGATACTTTTTTACAGCGGCCAGCAAATCATCCAAAAAGCGATCAGCAGCTTCCATGCCTGTATTTAATTTATAAGCTACTAATTCTTCAAATGTAATGGACGCATCATTTTTTATTTGGTTTATTGCACGTTGTGGTCGTAGTGGTGTTGACTTAGGCGCCATGTACGATGGAAAATTTTCTGCTTTCAGCACCATCGGGTAAGTGCTTGTCCAGGGTGCATCATTGGCGTTTTGAACAAAGCCTGTAGATGGATTAAAGATCTTGGGCAATTCTTCATAGCTGTGATATTGATTCCAGATGTATTTGGAAAAACGGCCGTCTACGGTACCGCTCCAAAACTTCCAATCGCCTTCAATTCTTTTAGGTACGTTACCGTTGAAATAGTAAAAAATATTCCCGGCTTTATCGGCATAAATCACATTGTAAAAAGGGTTTTGCAGCATTTTTATCGCTTTTTCAAATTCTTTCCAGTTCCTGGCTTTTGCCATGTTATGATACTGTTCTGCAAAAAATGCATTTTCCAATCCGGCAATTCGTACTGCATAAGCCTTACCATTTTTTTCACCAACGATGGGCCCATGTTTGGAATAGGATAATTCTATATCCTGCGTTTTAAAGCTTCCGTCAGTCTGCCGTACTTTCAGCTGTATAATTTTTTTCTCAAATGATTCTATCTTATCGTCTAACAAATATCCATTATCCTTAAGTGTGAGTTCGTATCGGTCTGATACATCAATGGTATTGTTTGTATGCGTCCAGCCGAGGTTCTCATTGAAAGCAATACCTAATGTAGGTTGTCCAACCAACGTAGCACCATATGCATTAAAACCGGGTGCCGTTAAATGAGCTTCAAAAAATAGCCAGAAGTCATTCCATTGCAGATGTGGATTTGCAACCAGCATCGCATTTTTCGAAGCTGATTTGGATGGGGCAATTGCATAGGAATTTGATCCGGCACTGGTTAATTGCTTAGCAGTTCTTAGATCACCTCCAGCTATAAATTCAAGGCAAATCACTCTTTTGCCATGTGCCATCACGTCATAGACTGTTACAGGCAATACCCGCTTCATAGCTGAGTCAATTGACTCAGGATGTTGCTGTGCATAAGCATTGACACCATTAACAAATGCGTCTAAATATTTTTTACTTTCTCCATTCTGCCTGGCATAATGTTTCTTTGATGAATCCGGTAAGTTAAAGAGTTGAATTTGCTTGTCGGATGCAAGATGTTTTTCACCCCAGTATTCTGCTGCCCGGCCTCTTGCCTGTCCATATAATTGTAATAACAGGTTCGCATGATTATGCATTTGAGCCCATCCAAAAGCATAATACATCTCCTCCACATTGCGCCCATAAATATGAGGCACACCATAATTATCCCAGATGATTTCAGTTTTTTTTTGTGCTTGTACGAAGCTGATAGCTGCAATAAAGAAAGCAGCCAATAATGCCAGTTTCTTATTCCTTAATTGGAGGTAATTAATCATAAGCAGGGTTTTAAAAAAATTAATATAGTAAAATAAGGTATTCTATTATTCCAGAGAATTTTTTTTTATGAACCTTGGATTTTATTGTACTTTGCAATCAGCATGATTTGTATTCTGAGTGCAGTCAAGGTATGAATTATCAGAAACAAGA
This sequence comes from Chitinophagaceae bacterium, assembly GCA_026785745.1. GTDB lineage: Bacteria > Bacteroidota > Bacteroidia > Chitinophagales > Chitinophagaceae > JJ008. Next base: position 8,365 of record JAJAZO010000210.1, read on the forward strand.
AGATTGTCTTTTCGCTGCCTGAATAGTGTTTATACCATGTTCAGCTTTTTATCAAACACTTCTATTTCTTCACCCTTCCCGGATTCTTCTTTATAAACTCATCCCAGCCTTTTAATCCTTTACCAACTTTTCCCAGTACAGAATTAGTTTGAAAGTGATGACATAACGCTACTGCCAACGCATCCGTAGCATCATAATATTTAGGGTCTTCTTTAAATGATAATAATGTTTGCAGCATTTTCATCACTTGTTGCTTATCGGCATTACCATTACCTGTAATAGACTGCTTTACTTTCTTGGGAGAGTATTCGGTCACTTCTAATCCATGCCGCATGGCAGCTGCAATAGCTACACCCTGTGCCCGACCCAATTTAAGCATACTCTGTACATTTTTTCCAAAGAAGGGAGCTTCAATAGCAAAATCGGTGGGCTGGTATTTGGTAATTAATCCGCTAACGGTGTTGAATATGAGTTGTAGTTTTTTATAAACGTCTTTTACCTTTCCCGGTTTTAATACACCGAGTTCGAGTAACGATACTTCGTTTCCTTTTACAGTAATTAATCCATAGCCCATTACGATGGTGCCGGGGTCAATTCCAAGTATTATTTTAGCAGGCTTTTGCAAAGAGGACTGTATTTTTACAACACCTGCCTTTCAGCAGGCAGGTTAATGAAACTAAACAAAAATACCAAACTCTTCATCAACTACTTCCTCGGCCCACTGCTGTTTGCATGGCTGGCCTGGTCTATTTACCACCAGATAAAAAAACAACCTGACCTGGAAACGGCCTGGCGGGGGATTAAAGAATCTTTCAGCACCCCATTAGTATGGAACCTTGTTGCAGTTATATTATTAATGATTGTTAACTGGTCTGTTGAAGCAATAAAGTGGAAAATATCAGTTAAACCTATTCAGCAGGTAAGTTTTTTGAAAGCACTGAGAGCTGTTTTATCCGGAGTGTCTTTTTCTGTCAGCACACCCAATAGGGTAGGTGAATATCTTGGAAGAGTTTTATACATGGATGAAGGTAACCGCCTAAAAACAATTTCGATTACCATTGTCGGCAGCATCAGCCAGTTGATTATTACATTGCTCATGGGTTGTATTGGTTTGATCATTCTTCGTCCGGGTATAGAGTCCAATCAAGTACTTTCTCCTATCTGGATGAAAGTAATAATATATGGAACGATAGCAGTACTGTCTGGATTGTTACTTTTCTATTTCCGGTTGGCATGGATTATTAAATGGGTGGACAAGTTGCCAGGCAGCAACCGTTTTGCATACCTCATAAGGGCATTAGAAGATTTTGATACGGGATTGCTTTTCAAATTATTGCTGTTGTCGGCAATGCGGTTTGTTGTTTTCATTGTACAGTATTATTTGTTGTTTCACCTGTTCGCCGTGGATGTTTCCTGGTCGCAGGTTTTTTGGGCAGTCAGTGTTTCTTTTCTTGTTATGGCAGTGATACCGACTATTGCCATTGTTGAATTAGTGCAGCGGGGAAAAGTGATGACTACTATCATGGCACTTTACACAACTAACAATCTCGGAGTTGGTTTTACCACGGCAGGTATCTGGCTCATCAACCTGATAATACCGGCTATCATCGGCAGTTTATTATTACTTGTAATGAGAAAAATATACAGTAAGAAAGAAGAATAGTGCTGGTATTATTAAATATCTTCCAGCTTAAAATAATCTTTAGCTCTTACACCCCTTTCGGTTTGTTGCAGGTTGCAGCATTCATGCACCTGGTCATGTTCAAAGAAAAGGATATAATCTCCTTCCACCGCTTCTTTCAGAAACGATTTTTTCTCGTTCAGCGTAGTTAGCGGAAACATGTCATACGCCATCACATACGGAATGGGAATATGTCCGGCAGAGGGCAAAAGGTCCGCCATGAAAACAACCGTTTTATCATTGTACTTTATTTGTGGCAGCATCATACTTTCTGTATGCCCACTTACAAATCGTATGGATATATTTTCTGTGAATGATGTTTCTCCAAGCTTACCATCAGCAGCACCTGTTACTTCAATGAATTGAAGCTTGCCGCTTTCTTCTATTGGTAGAATATTCTCTTTTAAAAAGGATGCTTTTTCTCTTTCATTTGGATATACGGCCCAATCCCAATGCTTTTTATTGCTCCAGTAAGTGGCGTTTTTAAAAGCCGGAACTAATTTGTCGCCTTCTCTTATGATGCTTCCACCGCAATGATCAAAATGAAGATGGGTTAAGAACACATCAGTAATATCATCTTTACTAAAACCATATTTCGCCAATGATTTATCCAATGTGTCATCACCATGCAGGTAATAATGGCTGAAAAATTTGGCATCCTGTTTATCGCCGTTGCCATTATCTACTAATATCAGCCGGTTGCCATCTTCAATCAACAGGCAACGCAATGCCCAGGAGCAAAGATTATTTTCATCAGCAGGATTAATTTTGTTCCACATACTTTTTGGCACCACGCCAAACATGGCACCGCCGTCTAATTTAAAATAACCGGTATTTATTGAATAAAGTTTCATACAGTTTTACTTTTTGCTGCATTGGCATAAAATAAAAGCAGCAACCCAATTACAAAGAAAACGGTCAGCGTTAATACAGAATTTCTTTGCGATCCGCTTAATTCCGTAATAAAACCAAAGCTGAAGATACCAACCACGGCTGCCATTTTTTCTGTTACATCATAAAAACTAAAAAACGAAACAGTATCTTTTGTTTCTGGAATCAGCTTGGCATGGGTGGAGCGGCTCAATGACTGAATGCCACCCATTACAAAACCAACTAAGGCACCTACTGCATAAAATTCATAAATACCTCCTTCCGGTAAGAGATATGCAATAACACAAACGCCTATCCACATAATAACAAGTGCCATCAATGTTTTAAGGTTGCCAATCTTAGAAGAAATCCAGGAAATAGCATATGCACCGGGAATGGCAATTAACTGAATGATAAGTATGGCAATAATTAAATTTTCCGTGGGTATCAGTAACTCACTTTTACCATATAGAGTTGCCACAAGCATTACAGTTTGTACTCCCATGTTGTAGAAAAAGAAAGCCAGCAAAAAACGTTTCAATTTTGGAAGTTGTTTTACCTGTGTCCACACTTTTCGTAATTCTTTATAACCCTTCGATAATATATTATGCTGGTCGCCGCTGCCTGCGGGAACAGGTTTAGGTAAGCGGCGCAATGAATACTGGCCAAATGCCCACCACCAGATGCCTACCAGTAAAAAAGAAATTTGAGAGCCTTTGCCTTCTGTAATACCAAATGTATCATGCATCAGTACAAATACAAAACAGATCAGTTGAAGCAACACACTACCCACATAACCGTAGGCAAAGCCCTTTGCACTTACACGGTCACGGTCTTCTACCGCAGCTATTTCAGGTAGAAAAGAATTATAGAAAACCTGTCCACCCCAAAAACCCACACAGGCAATAATCATAGCGACAAGACCAAGTTCAAGTGTGCTTCCATCAAAGAAATACATGAAAGCACAGGCAAAGCTGCCCATGGTGAGAAAGAAATTCAGGAATTTCTTTTTATTACCCCTGTAATCTGCAATGGAAGAAAGGATGGGCGACATCCAGGCAACGATAAACATCGCCAGGGCGATAGCATAATTGTAAAGGGCAGTGTTTTCAAATTGTCTTCCGAGAAAGGTAACCGTTGTTTTTGATATAGTGGCATCATCCACGGCTACGGCTTCAAAGTAGGTAGGAAAAATAGTAGAAGTAATGACAAGGTTATAAGAGGAGCTGGCCCAGTCGTACATTGCCCAGCCATTCACTACTTTTTTGGAAGCCGTTTGCATATTAATCAGGTTGATACATAAAAATAGGAAAACCGTTTGCATTTATCCATAAAAAAAGCGGTCAGGAAATTTCCTGACCGCTTTTGTATAAATCATCTATAGCTTAATAGTCCCATGCTTTCGTCGTATTCATATTTTCATCAGTTATAGCAAATGAAAAAGGGACATTAGCAAATAAGTCATCTTTAATTTGTTTTGTTATTACTTCGATCCTGGCAAGAAAAGAAGGGTCAGTTCTTGATGATTCTTTTACCGGGAACCGGATCATATAGCGGTTATCTTCTTTGGTCATATAAAGTTCAGAGGAACCTCCGCTAAAAGAACCATCTTTTAAAATATAATCTGCTATTGTTTTCGATTCATCATCAGTAATATCCCGCCAGTAAAAATCAATTCCATCGATTGAATCATGGTCAAAATCCTTTTTGAATGAAGTGGTTTCATCTTGTGCAGGTGTTTCTAAAGCCTTTGCAACCGCTTCATCATAAGGGATGATTTTAAAATCTTTAAAACTTTTATTGGCTAACGCTATATTTACTTTTTTACCGGCAAATACTTCTTTCGAAGCTTTTGCTGCGATTAATTTAAACACATCATCTACTCCTTTCAGGGTGTCATACACGTCTTTATCATACACAAACCGGATAGTGTATTCCTCACCATCTTTTGTAAGCTGCACACTGGCATCTTTACCTGAACTGAAAATAGACGTACTCTTTAAAAATTCACCGGTTTTTTTAGCGTCATCTTCTGTTACGCCATCGCCTTTGTAAAACACTTCTGCTTTCGTTCCTTCTACCTTTACTTTTTTGCCGTGGTTAGAACAGGCAGTCAGTGCAACAACTACCAACAGGCTAAGAATGATTTTTTTCATGTTTTTTGATTTTAGTTTAATGGTTGTGATAATATTTTCTTATGAATGAATAACACCAGTCAGTAATAAAATAAGCAGCACGGCACCGGCTATTATCCGGTAAATACCAAATGGTTTGAAACCATATACTTTGAGAAAGGTAATAAAAAAGCGGATAGCAAGCATAGCCACCACAAAGGCCACTATATTGCCGATAACGAACGACATGGTATTTTCCTGTGAAGAGGTAATCAGCGAAATGCCTTTCTGAACACCACCGGTATCATTGGGCCATTTTTTTATAAACAGCGAATAAGCAGTTGCGGCGAACATAGTGGGTACGGCAAGAAAAAAGGAGAATTCAGCGGCCAGGTTCCTGGTAAGTTTTTGCTGCATACCACCAATGATGGAAGCGGCACTGCGGCTCACTCCCGGTATCATGGCCAGCACCTGCCAGCAACCGATGATGAATGATTTACCAAAACTCAACTGGTCTTCTGATTCTACAGTTGGTTTTTTAAAAGCTTTATCAATAATTAATAAGATAATGCCACCCACCAGCATAGCAATAGCCACTACCGTTGGATTAAAAAGCAATTCATCTATTATATCCGCAAACAGGTATCCGAGTATCAAAGCAGGTAGTACACCAATCGCTAATTTTGCATAAAACTGCCACCTGCGAAATTCAAAAAACTGCCGCCAGTAAATAACCACTACAGCCAGTATGGCTCCTAACTGGATAGAAACGGTGTAAAGGGTAACAAAACTTTTTTCTTCGGGTGTGGTACCCAGTTTCATCAGGTGTTCAGTAATAATAATGTGGCCGGTAGAAGATACCGGGAGAAATTCAGTTAATCCTTCTACAATGGCGATAATAACGGCTTCGAAAATATTCATGCGGAAGTTGTTAGTGCTGCAACATAAAATAAAAAGGCGATACCTGTAAAGCATCGCCTCGTAAATTTATTAATCCAACTTTGGTCGGCAGGCAAGCATATCCACCGGTTAAGCGGCTGTTTGTTTCGGGCTTCTGAAAATCGCAAATATCTCAATGGCCAGGCCTGCCAGTATCAGCAAGGGAGCAATAGTGATACGGGTAGTGCTATACACTTTTGATTTATCAAACACACTTGGGTCAGTATTCTTTCCACCGGCCATCAGCAACATGCCAATCGCCATTACTATCACACCCAGCAGCATCCATTTGTAATTCTCTTTATTAAAAATAGAAGGAGTTCCTTTTTCGTTGCTCATTTCTTTCAATTTAGGTGGTGCAATATAGGGAAAAGTCGGGAAGTCAGTGAGACAGAAAGTCCGAAAGAAATAACCCTCTGGGTACAAGTTATAGCTGCAATTCACGGAAAAAATTCTTTCGGTCTTCCCGTCTTTCCGGCATACGGACTAATACAGATCATCCAGCTTCATCCTTAAGTATTTGATTACACTCCGGTTGGTACTGAATAGGGTAATGCCGATGCCGACAAGTATCAGAATCAGAAATAATAATATAAGAAGACCGCTGTCATGTATCGTTTTCAGCCATTCTAACTGGCCTTCGGCAATCAGTACTAAAATATACAGCAATAGAGAAGCAATAACACCACTGATGGCGCCATTGATAATAGCTTTTATATTCAAAGGTTTGGCTATGAACCAACGGGTGGCCCCCACCATCTGCATGGTTTTAATCAGGAACCGGTTGCTAAACATGGCCAGCCGGATCGTATTATCTATTAAGAAAATAACCACCAACGAAATGATAATAACCAGCACCAGCAGGCCAATACTTACTTTCCGGATATTCTTATTCAAGTTGCCTACCAGTGCATCCGGGTAAGCTACATCGCTGACATAAGTTTGCAGCTCTATATCTTTTTTAATGGCCTGTAATGTATCAGACGATACATACTGGCTTTTTACTTTAAAATAAATGGCATTGGGAAGTGGGTTTTCATCCAGCACTTTGTTCCAGTCTTCACCACCATCGTCCATATATCTTTTTTTACCGGCTTCTTTGGTCACATATTCCATCGTTCTTACATAAGGCTTGGCTGCAATAAAATTCACCAGGGCCACACTGTCTTTCTTATTAAGGTCGCCACGCAGAAAAACCCTTACCTCTACACTTTCTTTAAAATGACTGCCTAATTTATTGGCATTAATAACTAACCAGCCAATGATGCCGAGAAAGAATAATACCAGAGTAACCCCCAATATGGACATAAAATAAGAGGGTTTGCCACGTTTAATAGAAGCTTTACCAGATTGGGACATGAAATATGTTTTTTCAGATTAATGGATTACGGGCCCGCTATAAATTTTATTATTATGATTTGCAGCGGGACAGACAAAAATAACAGTTTAGGGCTACAATCAGTATTTTTGCTGCTCATCTTGCCTTCCAATAGGTAGGTTAAACGGTAGGTGCTGGCTCGTATTGCCATCCGAACTATAAGATATTTGTTAAAGAAATTTTATTAACCGGCTGTAGTACTACTATCAGCTTCCGTTGCGCCTGTCCGCCTTACAACTTTGGCAGGCGGGTCGCACTATTCATCGTTCGGTAATTCTATTGAGCATATTGAAGTACGAAAAATTGAAATCAGGATTCATCCCCTCCCGCCAGTTGGCGGAGAGAATTAAGGGAATCTTAGTAGTAAGAAAATGGGGGTGCTTGCCCGTCCGATCAGGCGGGGGTTGATCAGTAACAAAAAAAAAAGTAATAAGAAGCGATAAAAGATATGGAATACAACTTCAGGGATATAGAAAAGAAATGGCAGAAAGAATGGAAAGAATCCAATACTTACAAAGTAGAGAACCCTGAGCCTGGCGAAGGGGTGAACAAACCCAAGTATTATGTACTTGATATGTTTCCTTATCCAAGTGGTGCAGGATTGCATGTGGGCCATCCGTTAGGATATATCGCTTCAGATATTTACAGCCGGTATAAACGATTGAAAGGTTTTAATGTACTGCACCCGATGGGCTTTGATAGTTTTGGTTTGCCTGCAGAACAATATGCATTAGATACCGGTCAGCATCCTGCAGAAACGACAAAGAAAAATATCGCCACATTCAAACAACAGTTGGATAATATCGGTTTCTGCTACGACTGGAGCCGTGAAGTAAAAACCAGCGACCCCAATTATTATAAATGGACACAGTGGATTTTTTTACAACTGTTCAATTCGTATTTCGATAAAAAAGAAAACAAAGCAAAACGCATAGCCGAATTAATAAAGACATTTGAAACAGAGGGCTCGGTCAACTGCCAACTGCCAACTGCCAACTTTTTCACTGCTGACGAATGGAAGCAATTTGATGAAAAAAAACAACAGGACATTCTGATGAGTTGCCGTCTTGCCTTCTGTGGTTATGGCGAAGTAAACTGGTGCGAAGCATTAGGAACGGTGTTGGCCAATGATGAAGTAGTGAATGGGGTGAGTGAAAGAGGCGGTCATCCGGTGGTGAAGAAAACATT
>JAJAZO010000211.1 GCA_026785745.1 Chitinophagaceae bacterium
ACCTTACTGTTTATAATTATGAATAAACGAAAAGCCGGACTGCTTTCCCTTGTGCTTTTTACCATTGTTGCTCTTATCCATTTTATAGATGGGCAAAAATGGGCAACTTTTTCTGACACGACATTGATGGCGATACGATGGGCATTTGTAGCCAGTCTTGTGCTGTTTGCTATATATAAAAAATCACTCACTACCTGGATATTGGTTTCCATGGCCATCGGTATAGAAATTGGGGTTGACTTCAAAGATTTTTCCCAGCAACTTTCATTTCTCAGTAAAATATTCCTGCGTTTAGTAAAGACAATTGTGGCACCACTGCTTTTTGCAACATTGGTAGTTGGTATTGCCAGTCATGCCAACCTGAAGCAAGTAGGAAGGATGGGCTGGAAATCGCTGGTGTATTTTGAAATTGTAACGACTATTGCTCTGATAATCGGATTAGCCGCCATCAATTTAACCGGTGCCGGAAAAGGAATTAATATACCACAGGAATTATTAAAAGAACTTCCGAAATCATCCGAAAGACAGTTACAGTCTAAAGTGATTGGTATATTAGACAGTTCCGGCGTGCAGGTGCCTGAAGGTATTATAAACAGGTTGCCTGATGCACCACCAAAAGGATGGCAGGATCATATCATTGATATTTTTCCAGAGAATATTATCAAATCAATTTACGAAGGCAATGTGCTGCCGATAGTTTTCTTTAGTGTCATCTTTGGAATTGCTTTGGCATTGCTAAATGAAAAGAAGAAAAAGCCGATGCTGGAGTTTGCTGAAAGCCTGTCGGAAACGATGTTCAAATTCACTAACATCATCATGTACTTTGCTCCGTTTGGTGTGGGTGCTGCCATCGCCGTTACCGTCGGGCATTTGGGAGTAGATATTTTAAAAAATCTTGCATTACTGCTTATTACGCTATATCTCGCATTGATTGCATTTATCTTATTGGTTTTATTGCCTGTTGCAATTTGGGTGGCAAAAGTTCCGATACGAAAATTCATACAGGCGATACGGGAGCCGGTATCAATAGCATTTGCTACTACAAGTTCAGATTCTGCTTTGCCAAAGGCGTTAGAGAATATGGAAAAATTTGGTGTGCCCAGGAAAATCGTTTCGTTTGTTATTCCAACAGGCTACACGTTCAATCTTGATGGAACAACATTGTATTTATCACTGGCATCTGTGTTTGTAGCACAGGCAGCCGGTATTGATTTGTCATTTGGTGAGCAATTGATGATTGGCCTTACCCTGATGCTGACAAGTAAGGGTGTAGCAGCGGTACCCAGGGCATCATTGGTAATATTGATTACCACAGCTGCCACCTTCCACTTTCCACTCTGGCCTATCATGGCCATTTATGGTATAGATGAACTGATGGACATGGCAAGAACTTCGGTGAATGTAATTGGTAATACCCTGGCCAGTTGCGTAATTGCAAGATGGGAAGGTGAGTTTGACGATGCAAAGGCATTGGCCTTTAACGAAAAAACAGCGGATGCCGTTGTTGGTTAATCAGAAAAAATAAAAGTAATAAGCTATGGAGTTGATGTATTTATTGGATAGTTTCCACTGGGGCCAGTTATTACAACCACAATTTTATATTGAAAATGGTGGTCTCTGGTTATTATTGTTTGTAGTATTTGCAGAAACGGGTTTGTTCGTTGGGTTTTTTCTGCCCGGCGATTCATTATTATTTGTTGCCGGAATTTTTGCCCATGAAATTCCAATCAAAGGTGGAGGAACAAAACCGGGGCTTGGTTACCAGTTTCTGGAATTATTGGGGATGGATTACAACTATTCTCCTCTTGTGGATTTATTTGTACTGGTAGCATTAATCTCCGTGGCAGGTATCTGGGGCAATGCCGTTGGCTACTGGACGGGACGAAAAGTAGGTCCGGCTATGTTCAACTGGAGGGACCGTTTCCTTTTCAAAAAAAAATATTTATACCAGGCAAAAGAGTTTTATGAAAAGCATGGAGGGCTGGCAGTTATAGGAGCAAGGTTTCTTCCTTTCATCAGAACCTTTGCGCCAATTGTGGCGGGTATAGTGCAAATGGACAGAAAGAAATTTCATTTTTATAATATAATAGGTTGTTTAGCCTGGGTTTTTACTATGATTTTTGGCGGTTATTTTTTACAAAAATGGATTTGGGATTTATTCAAGTTTGACCTTAAAGAACATTTGGAATTTATAGTATTGGGAATTGTATTAATAACTACGGCACCGGTACTTATCAAAATGGTTTCTAAAAAAAAGAACCCGGGGAATGCACCGCCTTCCATTAATGATTCAAAGAAGTCATAGCTTATGAATCAGCAAAAATCAGTTTCTATTTTCAATATAGCAGTTATTGTTGCGGCACTCGGATATTTCGTTGATATATATGATTTGTTGTTGTTTACAATTGTCAGGGAGCCAAGTCTTGCAGCCCTCGGTGTTGACCTTACGGTAAAGCAGGAAGTAATAGCAGCCAGCACTAAAGTTATCAACTGGCAAATGTGGGGCTTGCTGATTGGCGGCATCATCTGGGGAGTGATGGGTGATAAAAAAGGAAGATTAAGTGTGCTGTTTGGTTCTATTATACTTTATTCAATTGCAAATTTTATTACAGGATTTGTTCAAAACGTAGATCAGTATGCTTATGCAAGATTTGCAGCAGGCATTGGACTTGCAGGTGAGTTGGGTGCCGGCATTACCTTAGTAAGTGAATTGCTTCCCAAAACTAAAAGAGGCATCGGTACTTCGTTAGTGGCAGGCATCGGGTTATTTGGTGCGGTGGCCGCTTATTTCACTTTCAAGTTTACGGGTAATGATTGGCGGTTATGCTACAAGATTGGCGCAGGCATGGGAGTGCTATTATTATTTCTGCGGATAAAGGTTGCTGAAAGTGGAATGTTCAAAGAAGTAAAACAACAGGGAGTTTCAAGAGGCAACTTCTTTATGTTCTTTAATAACAGCAAACGCTTTAAAAAATATTTTCTGGCTATTCTTATTGGCATGCCTACCTGGTTTGTAATTGGCATTCTTGTAAATTTCAGCAATCGGTTTGCTACGGAGTTTTATGGGAAAAATGCTATTGAATCGGGCCGTGCTATTATGTATGCTTATGCAGCTATTGCAATTGGCGACATTTTGGTTGGGCTTGTCAGTCAATATTTCAAAAGCAGGAAAAAGGCATTGTACCTGTTTTATTTTTTCGCAATAGTGTCCGGCATTTATTTTTTTAGCGGCAGTATTCACAATGATACCTCAATGTATATCGCTTGTGCTATGCTCGGTTTTAGTACGGGGTTCTGGGCCATATTTGTAACGATGGGAGCAGAGCAGTTTGGTACTAATCTGCGTGCAACTGCCGCCACCACTATCCCTAATTTTGTGAGAGGCTCCTTACCGCTAATCAACCTGATGTTTGTTAACTTGTTTCAGAAAAACATTGGCTGGTCGTTTGTAAAAAGTGCTATGATAACAGGAATTATTGTGATGGCAATTACATTAATAGCAGCATACTTTACGGAGGAAACTTTTCACAAAGACTTAGATTACGTAGAAGAATAACTGACTACGGAACGCTGTTCCGTTATTTGGCGGGCGGAGCAGAGTTCCGTTTTCCATGATGAACCCAAAAAACAATTCAAAATTTACTTCCATTGTCAAATGAAGTTGAATATACTAACCCAATTTCTGATCCTGACAGAAATGAAAAGAAAGGACTGAAATTCCTCCTCATCCGTTTCTCTTCCATCGGTGATATTGTTCTCACCACACCTGTTATCCGTTGTTTAAAAAAACAAGTGCCGGATGCGGAAGTCCATTTTTTGGTAAAGGATTCGTTTCGTTCAGTTGTGGAGCATAATCCGTACATAGATAAAATACATGTGCTGGCACATAGCTGGGAGTTGATGATTGAAGAATTAAAGACGGAAGAATATGATTATATCATTGACCTGCATCACAATACAAAAACACTGCGGGTAAAGAATGCATTATCCGCAGGATCCGGGGGAAGGAAAAAATCATTTTCTTTTTACAAACTCAATATTCAAAAATATTTCTACACGGCGTTTAAACTAAATATGCTGCCGAAAGTGCATATTGTTGACCGCTATTTAAAAACAGTGGAGTCATTTGGTGTAAAGAATGATGGAGCTGGACTGGATTATTTTATCTCAAAAGAAGAACAAACAAAACGGGAAGACATTCCTGCTTCTCATCATGCAGGATATATTGCCTGTGTAATCGGTGCTGCCCATTTTACCAAACGGTGGCCGATCCATAAATGGAAAGAATTTTGCACAGCAATGGAGCATCCAATTATTTTATTAGGGGGGCCGGAGGACAAAGTAAACGGCGATGAGATTGCCGCTGTTGATTCAGTAAGAGTATATAATGCCTGTGGTAAATTCAAACTGAATGAAAGTGCTGACCTTGTAAGAAAAGCAAAACTCGTCATCAGCAATGATACCGGCCTCATGCATATAGCTGCTGCATTTAAACGACCGATCATTTCTCTTTGGGGAAATACAGTTCCTTCTTTTGGAATGTATCCGTATTATGGCAATAAGTTTACAGATGTACAATCATTCGATATTTTACAAACGAATAAACTCTGGTGCCGCCCTTGCTCCAAAATCGGATATGATAAATGCCCGTTAGGTCACTGTAAGTGCATGGAAAAAATTTCATCCCCGGAACTCCTGGAGAGAGCTATGCAAAAACTATAACCCAATCCGGAGCACCTGAAATGTTTTTGTCGTGAAATGACAGACACAATGCCGCACAAATTTTACTTACCCATATAAAGCATTGCCAGTACAACGCAGATAACAATAAAACCTGCCAGCAAACCGGCCTGTACATTTTCATTTTTTGCAATGAGTCGAATTTTCTTCATACCTGATTTTTTTAATAAATGAATAATAACCAGGTTTTCCAGGATATGGCGAATGCAGGTAATCAGTAAGGATAGGGGGAAATATCAGAGGTGCAAATCTAATTAACGAAAACCTCAATTGCAAGCTAATGGCAGCTTTTTTGTAATATTAAGTATTGATAGGAAAACTACGATTAGTCCGGCATTCGGGTATTCAAAACAAGATTGTAATTTCATAATATGCCTTCTGTCTTTCAACCAGTTATACTTAGCTGCTTCCTGCTTGCCTGTTTCCCCACTATTAGTTACCAGCAAGTAACTGTCAAATCTCTGGTCGCATATAATAGTATAGACTCATTCTGGATTCACGGAGATATAAAAGTTACTATTGACAGGCCTGCCCATTTTACAAGAGGTAAAAAAACTTTCGTTACCTTTTTTTCCCTGCCTAATGGAAACTCCACCGAGCAAACCATGGGAAAAAAAATGCAACCGGGTGATGACTGGCATTACGATATTCAGCATATTCAGGCACAAACACATTTTATACGGCAGCAATTATCATACAAGAATTTTGTTACCATCTATTTGGAAAATACGTATAAGAGCGGACCCTCCTGGAAACAGAAACATCCGGATTTTAAAAATATAATCCCTCACTTAGTGGATTCATTGTCTGATGTAATTGCTACAAAGAATAAAATTATTTACCTGAATGGCCATAGCGGTGGTGGCAGTTTTATTTTTGGTTACCTCGCAGGGGTGGTGCAAATACCGCCATGGATAAAACGCATCAGTTTTTTAGATAGCGATTATGGTTATGACAGCAGCTTTTATCCAAAGCTGAAAAGCTGGCTACATGCTGTTAACGGTGCTGCTTTGAATGTATTTGCCTATAACGACAGTGTTGCTCTTTATAACGGAAAGCCTGTGGTGTCTGCAACAGGCGGAACCTGGTACAAAAGTCATTTGCTTTTGAAACATTTACAGAATGATTTTACTTTTTCGAAATCAACGACTGATAGCCTTATCATTTATAAAAGTGCAGGCAATTATATTCAATTCTTTTTTAAAATAAATACCGACAGGGGTATTTATCACACACAGCAAGTGGAGCTGAATGGTTTTATTCATTCGGTTTTATGCGGTACGAAACGGGATTCAAAAAAATACAGGTATTATGCTGACCGTGCCTATACTGATTTAATTGAATAATTTTTTAAAAAAATTTGTAACCCGGCAGGAAAATAAATATTGAAAAGGCTATCAAATAAATGTCAGCGGTCTTCTCATATACTTCGGAAAATTATAAATAATCAGTTTGAAACAACACCGAAAACTTTTTTTTTATTTTATCCTGTCTTCTTTTTTCAAGATCATCAAACTTCCGGTTGTATTTTTGAACACAAATTTCTGTTGAGGCATTTTTTTGCGCATCCTTTATTTCTTTTTCAACTGCTGCACTAACAATGCCAGGAACAATTGGATTGAGTTTCTGAAGTTTTATTCTGTTATGCATTTGCCCGGTGCCCAGGTAGCTTTTAAAAAGTCTCTCCCGGGTGTACCGGATCAGTTCAGCAGAACCTACCGTATCCCGGCCAACTTTAATAATCCCAATTTCATCAATTGTTACCAGAAGGATTTTCTCTGCCAGTATTTTTTCTACAGGTTGCCTGGCTATGGAAGCCTTCATAAAAATCATAGCAATAATAAATACTAAAGTAAAACGATACATAATGGAACTTTACTTTTTTGCAACTAAGGTTAATAATCTCCGGCATTATATTAAAAAAGCGATTTGCCGGAGACAAATCGCTTTTGCATGAAGGTTTTAAAAGAAAAACTATTTCATCAGATCTTTGGTGGCTTCCATAATAGGATGACGATCCATGTACTGACCCACAAAGTCAACTTTGCCCGCATCGTTGAAATGGTTAGCATTATGCATCCAGAATTTTAAATTTTTTCCGTTTTTGTAGGTTACATCTGCCATAGTCCAGTAAAGTACCCACTTTCCTGTTGGAGCAGCCGGTGACTGGCTTTCATTTACCTGTAATGGAAGTACGATTTCATTGGAATAACTAATTGACTGAATCAATTTCAAACGGCCTGTATAATAATCTTTAACAGCTTGTTTGCCAATGACACTGTCGCCACCTGACCAGGTGTAGCGGATATTATCATCAAAATCTGCTACCATGCCATCTACATCCCCTTTTGCAAATGCAGCAAATGATTTTTTAATAGGGTCAGCGGCACTTAAATCAAGCAATTCGGAGGCAGGCTTTTTGTCACCTGAGGACATGGTATCTTTTTTCCCATCGTCCATTTTCCCATCATCTTTTTTTTCATTATTACAGGCGAGTAACAACATGCAGCAGGCTGCAAACAGAAAATTCTTTTTCATGTAATTTTTTTTAGTTTGGTTAAAAATAATCAGGGAGATTATCCTG
>JAJAZO010000212.1 GCA_026785745.1 Chitinophagaceae bacterium
CCGTTTCTCCTTGTAAAGGCGTAAACCGTAGTTTCTTTTTTGTTTCTCGTTTTTTGGCATAGTTGACCCAGTAGTTGCAGAAATTGCATACAGCTTCGAAAAGGATTACCTGATTTTCTTCCATTATTAACAAAGGTAATCCCGATTCTTTTGTGGATTAATTATTATTTTCTATTATCAAAAAATTTATGAAACAATCATTACTACTTTTAAGAAAAGGGTTATCAGAATTTTAAAAACCCCTCATCCTCGTCATTAGCAAATCTTTCTTTTACATCCACTTTTCAAACCTGATTTATGCGTAGCCCCTGCACTAGTTTACAAACAGAGAAGCATAATGTAACCAGTAAAAACTGGCCCTTGTTTAAAAGATAATTAAACTATATAGCATTAGTATGGATATGACTGCCCCATAATGTGAAATAGTTTCTCCACTTATTTTTTTTTATTTTAAAAATTCCGTTTTGATGAACGGATTTTATAGCATTAATGTGAAGAGTTAAACATTTTCCTGCTGGCATATAGTTTGTTTTGTCATCAGTACTTAAATAAAAAATGAAATATGAGTACAGAAATTAAAAACCTAAGCCGTGAGGATGCAAATGAAAAAATTAAAAAGCTGGCCGAAGATGCGGATATCTGTTTGTTTACTACTGATCTTACCAGACTTCATTTGAAAGCTAGGCCTATGTCCACACAAAAAGCAGATGAAGAGGGAAATTTATGGTTCCTTAGTGCCAAAGACAGTAATAAAAATGATGATATTGCTAAAGATGAACGGGTACAGCTTTTTTATTCTAACAAAATGAGTTCTGAATATTTAAGCCTGTATGGTACTGCTTCAATTATTCAGGACGCTGAAAAAGCTAAAGAATTATGGACAGCTATGGTAAAAGTCTGGTTTAAAGATCCTGAAGACCCTAATTTAACTATTATAAAGGTGGTTCCTGAAGATGGTTATTACTGGGATACTAAAGACGGAAAATTTGTATCATTGTTTAAAATGGTTGTTGGTGTCATTACAGGTAAAGAACTGGATGGAAGCATTGAGGGAAAAATAAAAGTATAATAGTGTTATTTATGAATTATAAAAGCAGAAAGGCCCGGAATAAAATTTCCGAGCCTTTCTTGTAACACCATTTTATTACCCCATATTATGAAACACCTTCTGTACATCCTCATCCTGCTCTAAACGGTCAATCAGTTTACTTACATCTTCTGCCTGTTCATCAGACATGGGAACCGTAACAGTTGGTATCCATTCCAGTTCTGCACTTGTAGGGATTATCTTTTTTTCTTCGAGTGCCTTTTGCATATTGCCAAAGTCAGCAAAGGCACAGCGAATGACTAATATGTCTTCTCCATTTTCGCCGGTGCTTTCTCCGAGCTCTTCCAGGCCAAAATCAATCAACTCCAGCTCCATATCTTCTGCATTAAGCCCTTCTGGTTTTAATTTGAAGCAACCCATTTTTTTAAATTGAAATGCCACACTGCCACTATTGCCTAACGCACCATGCCCTTTTGTAAAACATGATTTTACATTTGCCACTGTTCTTACATGATTATCGGTAGCCGTTTCTACCAGTATTGCTACACCATGTGGTGCATAGCCTTCATAGAGTATCTCATCATAGTTTACCAATTCTTTACCCTGCGCCCTTTTAATAGCAGCTTCTACTCGGTCTTTCGGCATGCCCACACTTCTTGCATTCTGAAAACAACGGCGAAGGGCGGCATTTTGATTTGGGTCTGGTCCGCCTGCTTTTACAGCAATAATTATCTCTTTACCGATACGGGTAAAGTTTTTTGCCATCTTATCCCAGCGGGCAAACATCGAGGACTTACGAACTTCAAATATTCTTCCCATAGTATTATGTCATCCTTGAATGTTGTCACCCTGAGTTTAGCGAAGGGTTGTCGAAGGATGGGCTGCAAATCTAAGGCAATGGGCCGAAAGGAAAAACCGTCCCGGAAACCGGGACGGTTTTATCAATTATTATCAGATAAATCAGCTTTTATCTTCAGCCCTTCCCAGTTTACTTGCATACAATCCTGCATGTATAACTGCGAAGGCAAGAGAAATATAAAGTAAAGTCTTGTCAGCCTCAAAACCAACTGAATTTTGATGTAAGAAACCAACTATCGCTAAAAGTACGGCTAATGCTATACCAGTTAAACGGGCCATCTTCATTCCTTTCCTGTTGCTGCTTCCGTTACCGAGGTGACTGTTCTTAGCCCCATATACTAAATAAATATCTAACCCAATAAGCATCCAAACCAATAAACGTATCCATGTATCCATGGGCAGGAACACCATCATAAACAGACAAGTGGCAATACCTAATATTGGAACCAATGGAACCATTGGTGTTTTAAATGCTCTCGGTAACTCAGGCATTTTTTTACGCATTACCCAAACGCCTATACAAACCAATATGAAGGCAAACAATGTTCCGATACTGGTCATTTCACCCACCACATCTGCAGGTACGAAAGCTGCAAATGCACTTACAAAAATCATGAACAGAAAATTATTTTTGGCCGGTGTTTGAG
>JAJAZO010000213.1 GCA_026785745.1 Chitinophagaceae bacterium
ACAAAGGCTTCCGACTATTGAAGAAAAAACAAAGGATCTGAAAAAGTATGAAGGCTTCATGAATTTTTACTGGGATGAAAATACAGGTAAGATATGGCTGGAGATAGATAAATTAGATACAGAAGTTTCAGTTGCAAACGGAACAGGTATTGCTGACTTATCTTTTATCGGCAAGTGTAAATGATAATAATTCATTTGCAGTAAAATCGAACTTAAAAAAGGCATTGGTGGATTTAAACACATTCATAGAAGCGCAAAGTAAAGCGGCAACGGATGAAACGTATAAAGGCCATCTCTTATTAGCAGTAGAAAGAATAAAGGATCCTGCAAGTGCTAAACCAACTATACATAAAGAAATTCCGCCGGGAGCACCGATAGGTTGTGACTGGGACGAGTAGAAAATGCCGGTGCAATTTCTATTGTCATTATTTATCAGCAATAAACTGATAAAGATTAAAACTTCCTTTTTGGTAAACAGCTTCAATTTCTTTTTTCAAAGCAACTTTATCAACGCCTTTCATTCTTTTTTGTTCAATCAGGTAAAAGGCTCTTTCTGCCAGCAACCAAAAAGTTTTATCTGTTAAATGGGATTTTTGCAACTGGTGTGTAATGATGTCTAATAATTCAATAATGCCTTCTTTTTGAGAAGCCACTGTTTTTACAACCGGCACTTCATTGTAATGTCTGCTGAAAGTGGGAGCCAGCATCTGCTGCAAATTTTTTACGAATATATCAGCATCGGGCCGGTCTGCTTTATTAACTACAAATACATCGGCTATTTCCATCAACCCGGCTTTCATCGTCTGCACTTCATCACCAGCTTCAGGCACAACTACTACTACAGTAACATCGGCCAACCCGGCAATTTCAATCTCACTTTGTCCTACACCCACTGTTTCCACAATGATATGGTCAAACTGAAAAGCCTTGAGCAAATCAGTTATTTCAATAATTTTTGGATGCAATCCTCCCATTGAACCCCTGGTGGCCAACGACCTTATAAAAACATTCGGATTAGTATACCAGTCACTCATTCTTATTCTGTCGCCAAGTACTGCACCAAGATTGAATGGAGAAGAAGGATCAACACAGAGCACTGCTATTTTTTTACCGGACTTAACCAATAAACCAATCATAGCATCCACCAATGTACTCTTACCAGCCCCCGGTGGCCCGGTAATACCGATAATTTTTGTTGCAGTAGTGTGAAGTGATTGTAAAAATGCTTCGTAACCTGGCTGTTCATTCTCCACCAGCGAGATGCTGCGGGCCAGGGCTTTTACATCGCCCTGCTGCATTTGTTTTAATAGTTCCTGCCACATATATTAAAAACCAATTCGTATGTTTATGTTCTTACTTCCCCCTTCTCTCAAAAAAAGAGAGATAGGGTGAGGGTACAAAAGTATGCAGAACAAGTTACAGCATTCATGGAGAAGCCCCATCATTTTTATACTAATTGCGGTAATGATGGCAGCATTGTTCTTTTCCCGTGCAGTATTATCTGTCAGCATGATAGTATTTGTCGTTGTTTCTTTTTTTCATGCAGATATTAAAAAACATTTTTCAAATTTCTTTTCATCACCTCTTTTGTGGGGTATGAGTTTATTATTCTTTCTCCCGTTGTTATCAGGTTTGTGGAGTGAGGATAAAAAAGAATGGGCTGATATTATCCGTATTAAGTTGCCTCTTTTAGTTCTGCCATTGGCTTTTGCCGGGCCACCCGATAGCTATCGGGATCAGCTTTCAAAAAAGCAATGGGAATGGGTGGCTTATATTTTTATAGCATTGGTTACAGCCGGCACCTGCTGGAGTATGTTTCATTACCTGTCGGATGCTGCTGCTATCAATGAAAGTTATCTTAGGGCAAAAAGTATTGTAACACCATTAGAAAACGACCATGTTCGTTTTAGCTGGTTAGTATGTGTATGTGTGTTACTGGCGGGCTGGTTATGTTTAATAAAAAGGCAAGAGAACAAACTGGTTTCATATACCCTGTCAATAGTTACGATATGGCTGATTGTATTCCTCCATATCCTGGCAATAAGGACTGGCTTGTTTTCATTTTATATAATAGCAGCAGGAATTGCCGTATACCTGATCGCTAAAAAGCTACAATGGAAATATGGAATGGTGTTAATATTACTGCTGTTTGCATTGCCTTTGATTGCGTATAAAACATTGCCCACTTTTCAGAACCGGGTAAAGTATATTCTTTATGACAAAGGGTATTTTGAAAAAGCTCATTACCTCCCTGGTGCAACAGATGCTGTAAGGGTTATTTCTTTAAGGGCGGGATGGAATGTGACGAACCAACAACCTGTAAACGGAGTTGGGTTCGGCGATGTGCTAACGAAAACAAAACAATGGTATGGAGAAAATTATCCGCAAATGATTGAAGCGGATAAAATCTACCCCAGCAGCGAATGGCTCATGTACGGAGCCGGGTGTGGCTGGCCGGGTCTTTTGTTATTTACTATAATTATGTGTATCCCTTTTGTGATTAAGACAACTAATAGGCTGCTGTGGTGGTTGCTCAATGCAACTGCTGCTTTCAGTTTTTTGTTTGATATTGGTTTAGAAGTCCAGTTTGGAGTATTTATCTATTCCTTCATCATTTTATGGTGGTGGAAGTGGTTGAAAGTAGAAAAGGTGTAACCTTTGCAGCACATGCAATTATTATCTGTTGTTATTGTTTGTAAGAACGAAGCCGGTATCATCGGTCAAACATTGCAAAGCCTGCAGGGGCTTACTGATGATATTGTTGTGTACGACAGCGGCAGCACAGATGAAACAGCAGCAATTGCCCGCCGGTTTCCTGTAAAAGTGCAGGAGGGAGTTTGGGGAGGGTTTGGCATAACGAAAAACATGGCTGTTGCACTTGCCCGGCATGATTGGATACTGAGCCTTGATGCAGATGAGGCCATTGATGAAGAATTAAAAAAATCATTACTCACATCATCATTTAATGATGAAAGGATGGTGTATGAAATAAAATTTAAAAATTTCCTGGGGAATAAATGGCTGAGATACGGGGAGTGGGGTGGCGATAAACATATCCGTCTTTTCAACCGGAAACAAGTGAACTGGGATGATGCCGCAGTGCATGAAAAACTGGTGCTGCCAGATGGAATTAAAACCGGCAGGTTAAAAGGGCATATACTGCATTACACAGCAACTGACCTGGAAAAATATAAATGCAAGCTGGTAAAGTATGCAGAGCTGAATGCAAAAAAATATTACGGGCAGGGTAAAAAAGCCGGGCTTTTTAAAAAGTATGCGGCCGCTTTTTTTTCTTTTGTTCAGAATTATATTTTCAGGGCTGGTTTCCTGGATGGAAAAGCCGGTTACCAATGCGCCGTACTGATGGCCGGTTATACATTTACCAAGTATAAAAAACTGGAAAGTATTTTACAGGAAAAAAACAGGAAAGAAATTTTTTGATACAAGTGCAGGAGTTCATTTTTCATTTTTTAATAATTTGCAATAAAAATCTTGACCAACTTCATTCCCATATTTCCGCTCAGCATTGTAGTGTATCCCGGCGAAAACCTGAACCTGCATATTTTTGAACCACGATATAAGCAACTCATAAGCGAATGTCATGCTGCAAAAAAACCTTTTGGTATTCCTACTGTAATCCAGAATAAAGTGCAGGAATATGGATCTATGGTAGAAATAACAGAGTTGTCGAAAGTGTATGACAATGGCGAAATGGATATTAAAACAAAAGGCGTAAAAATTTTTCGCATACTGGAAATGATAGAAGATATACCGGATAAATTATACAGCGGTTCTATTGTCAACTATCCCGATAACTACGAAAAAGGGGTGCCGGAGCTGATGCGCAAAGTAATGGCCAGCATGCGGGAACTGCATCAGCTATTAAAAGTGGATAGTCCCGATAGCTATCGGGATAAAAAAGAAGATGGCGAATTAACTTCGTATGAAGTAGCACATCATATTGGTCTTTCATTGGAAGAAGAATACGAACTCCTGAAGCTGCTGGATGAACGGCAACGGCAGGAATATTTAAAACGTCACCTCGTCAGATCAATACCAATGGTAGCAGGTATGGAACAGCTAAAAGAAAAAATAAAACTAAACGGACATTTTAAAAACCTGGGCGGGGTAGATTTGGGAAAGTAATCAATCGCATCAAGTTTTTCCGAAACACCACTAAAAATCGCCACCTTGTCTTGTTGATAAAATATCTCATTGGCTATAATTAAGTAACTTTATTAATCTGATTAAATGAATATAATATGCCGGTTATTTCAATGTTTTACGGAATTATTATAAGAATGTTTTATTATGATAATAAGGAACACAAACTACCTCATATTCATATTGAATATGCAGAATACAATGCATTTGTTTCGATACCAGAAACAAATTTGCTGGCCGGCGATTTTCCAAAAGACAAAATGAAGCTGGTTATAGCCTGGGTTGAAATTCACAAAGAAGCATTGTTGGCGGACTGGAAGCTGGCAGTAGAAGGGAATACAGTTTTTAAAATTGAGGCATTAAAGTAATAAAACATGAGAACAATTGTTTCCATACAGCCACTTGAAAGTTACAAATTACTATGTGCTTTTTCTGACGGAACAAACAAGATTGCAGATACAACAGATTATTTAAAAGGAGAAGCGTTTAAACCTTTACTGAATATAAAAGAGTTTTTAAAAATTGAGAACCACAAATATTATGTAGTATGGCCAAATTATGAACTGGACCTGAGTGCAGATACCCTTTGGCATATTGGTATTGATACAGCTCTCCCGAATGTCTGAATAATAATGTCCAATAAATTCTTTTTCAAAATAGCTTCATGTCAACAACCCTCTGTTTCGATTTTGGTAACACCCGAAAAAAAGTAGCCATCTTCCAGGATGCTGAGCTAAAAGAAGTGATGGTACTAAAGGATGATACGGTGGAAACCATTCAATCACTCATCCACCGGTTTCAACCAGCAAAATCAATTCTTTCGTCTGTTATAGATCATAATGTGGCGATAGAAGAATTGCTGGCCGCCAAAACAAAATTTCATAAACTCAGCCATTTCACCAAAGTTGCCTTTACTACACCGGTGGGTAAGCCAGAAACTATCGGTGCAGACAGGCTGGCGTTAACAGCAGCAGCCGTTCATTTTTACCCGGATAAAAATAACCTGGTAATTGGTCTCGGCACTTGCGTCACTTATAACTTCATCAACAAGTATCATGAGTTTGTAGGCGGTGCTATATCTCCGGGTATGGAAATGAGATTGAAAGCATTGAATTATTACACCGCCAAACTGCCTTTGGTAAAGCCTAACAGCAATTTGCCCCTGATCGGGTACGATACCAACACCAATATTCTGACCGGGGTGGTGCTGGGCATGGCCAAAGAAATAGATGGTTTTATAGAGGCGTACAGGGAGCGGTTCAGGAACTTTAACGTCCTGTTAACCGGGGGTGATATAGTCTATTTGGCTTCGCACCTTAAAAACAAGATATTTGCAGACCCTGATTTAATCTTTAAAGGTCTGTATGCAATTAGTGAAGTCAATAACCCCTAAGAGAATCAAGACGTTATACTGCTTATTGAGAAGTCTGCAAGGCTTTTTCCTAACGATCCTGGTTTTACTTTTTACCGCTTTTCAACCTGTTTTTTCGCAGGACAACTCCCCCTATTCCAGATATGGCATTGGCGACCTTGTGCCGCCAACGCAAGTTACCAACAGAGGGTTGGGAGGTATTTCAGCCGGTTATACTGACTTTCTTTCTATTAATTTCAGTAATCCTGCATCTTATTCATCATTCCAGGCATTGCTGGAAGCAAAATCTAAAAAATTAGTTTCCGGTAGAGCTATTCTTGACATTGGAGTAAATGTAGATAACCGGACGTTGAGTGAACCATCATCGGCAAAAAAATTTACAGCGAGTAATGCATTAGTTTCTTATGTGCAGGTGGGTATGCCTTTAAAAAACAACTGGGGATTAAGTTTTGGTTTGCGTCCCGTTTCCAGAATCAGTTACAACATCATTAGTAACCAACGATTGAAAGACCCTCTTACAGGTCTACCGATTGACAGTGCTTCCACCAGCTACAAAGGTAATGGCGGCTCTTACCTTGCATCAATTGGAACAGGGTTTAGTGTCTTTAGCCGCAAAACAAAAAATGGGGAACAAAAATTAAGTATAGGTATCAATGGCGGTTACTACTTCGGAGTAAAAGACTACAGTACAAGGCGCAACCTTATTAATGACTCAGTAGATTATTATGCAGCCAACTATGAAACAAAAACCAATTTTGGGGGCTTACATTTCAACACCGGTTTACAATTTAGAACTCCGTTGAGCAGCAATGTACTATTGACCATTGGTGCTTATGGCAACTGGGGTCAGAAAGTAAGTGCAACACAGGATATAATACGGGAAACATATTTTTTCGATGTAAATTCCGGTAACCTGCGGTTAGATAGTGTATCAGATAGACGGGATATAAAAGGTAAGATTAACATTCCATCATCTTATACGTTTGGATTTGTGCTGCAAAAATCTGCGATAGTAAATAAAGAAGGTGGTTGGTTATTTGGTGTTGACTTTACTCAGCAGAACTGGAACCGGTATCGTTTCTTTGACCAGGTTGATTCGGTAAGAAGTAACTGGCAGGTAAAAGTAGGTGTACAATTAAACCCGGTACCTAAAAGAAATTATTTCAGCAATGTAGCGTATCGTTTTGGATTTAATATCGGCCCGGATTATGTAAAAGTGAAAAACAACCTGCCACAATTTGGGGCTTCATTTGGTATGGGTTTGCCCGTAGCCATCAGCCGCCAGGCACCTAACCAGGTTACATTGGTAAATGTGGCTTTTGAATATGGTAAAAGGGGAAATAATGATAATTTACTGAAGGAAAGTATGTTCCGTTTCTCTCTTGGCTTTTCTCTCAGCGATTTCTGGTTCATTAAAAGGAAATATGAATAAACCCCAAACCCCTGTCCTTCGATAAACTCAGGAGGGCTTTAAAGTCTGCATGGAAAAAAAATCTTCATATTTATCAGCAGGCATATTTCATCAACAGCGATACATCTTTAAATTATTGAGGCTCGCATCCGCCATTGGCGGATTGTGGCTCGTAGCTTTTGTCTTTTCCGGTTGCGAGAATGATGAAAAGCAGATAGAAGACCTGACTAAGAAAGTGGTAATGAAGGAAGAGGCGGTAAACATTACAAGTATGTTGAGCCAGGAAGGTAAACTCCGGGCAATACTAAAGGCCCCGTTGATGATAAGAGTATTTTCAGACACGGTATATGCGGATTTTCCTAATTCATTACACTGCGATTTTTATGATTCAAGTACTACAATAGAAACATGGCTGGACAGTAAAAAAGGAAAGTACTATGAAAACCTGAACAAGGTGTACCTATGGGACAGTGTTGTTGTAATCAACAGAGCCGGTGATACATTAAAATGTCAGGACCTCTGGTGGGATCAGAACACAAGACTTTTTTATTCTGATAATTATGCAGAATATCTTACCCCCAACAGAAAGATTTACCCTGGAAAAGGATTAGAAGCCACACAGGATTTCAGCAGGATAACCTTCCGCTACCCAACAGGCCAGTTGAAAGTAAAAGAAGACGGGTTTCCCAAATAAACTTTTTATTGCCCTGCTTGTTCGATGTTGGGTTAATAGCAATCGGCTATCTTTAGGATTCCTGGGAATTGCAGGGTTAATAACTAAAATATCAAACCACAAACTGATTTATGGAATATCGCTACATGGGTAAAACCGGTTTGCAATTAAGTGTATTGTCATTCGGCAGTTGGGTAAGTTTTCATAAGCAGATAGATGACAGCGTTGCAGATGAGCTAATGGGCATTGCGTATGATAACGGTGTCAATTTTTTTGACAATGCAGAAGTGTATGCGTTGGGAGAAAGCGAAAAAATGATGGGCCGGGTGCTGAAAAAGAAAAACTGGGACAGAACTTCTTATACGGTTTCTTCCAAAGCATTCTGGGGTTGGCGGGGAAAGGAGAATAAACCCAATCAGACAGGGTTGAGCAGAAAACATCTGATGGAAGCCTGTCATGAAGCCTTGCAACGATTACAATTGGAATATCTTGATATGTATTTCTGTCATCGGCCCGATAAAAAAGTGCCGGTAGAAGAAGTAGTGTGGACGATGCACAACCTGATTCAGCAGGGAAAAATTTTGTACTGGGGCACCAGCGAATGGAGTGGCGTTGAAATAATGGAAGCACATCGTGTAGCACAACAATACGGATTGATTGGTCCTTCGATGGAACAACCCCAATACAATTTGCTGGAGCGGAATAAAATGGAAAATGAATTCCTGATGGTGTTTAAAACCGTAGGCATGGGTACCACCATCTGGAGTCCACTTGCAAGTGGATTATTAAGTGGTAAATACAATAATGGTATTCCTGAAGACAGCCGCTTTGCCATTGAGGGGTTTGATTGGCTTAAGGACCGGTGGATGAAAGAAAATTTTCTGGAAAAAATAAAACAACTCAGCAACCTTGCCAATGAGCTGGGTGTATCAACGGCACAGCTAAGTATTGCATGGTGTATTAAAAACCCTAACGTCACTACTGCCATATTAGGTGCCTCCAGGAAAGAGCAATTATTGGAAAATTTAAAAGCATTGGAAGCCCGGGATAAAATAACAGCAGAAGTAATAAAGAAAATAGAAGATATTGTACAAACAAAACCCGTGCTGCCGGAGTTTTAGTTTTAAAGCTTCTTGAGTTTCCATCCCCTCCCTGGAGGGGTAGTGTTAACTTTTAATAAAGAAAATTCCGAAAGGGGTGGGTTTAAATAAAATCATTTTAAACTAAATCAATATACCATGTCATTCCAGAATAAAACCATCCTCATTACCGGCGCCACCCGTGGTATCGGAAAAGCCATTGCCTTACGATTAGCCAAAGAAGGAGCTAATATTGTTATTGCTGCTAAAAGTGTGGAGGAAAATGCCAAACTCGGCGGTACTATTTTTTCTGCTGCTGCTGAAATAGAAGCGGCAGGAGGAAAAGCACTGGCGGTACAATGCGATATCCGCTTTGAAGACCAGATACAAAACGTAGTGGATAAGGCCATCTCAACATTTGGAGGTATTGATATTTTAGTAAACAATGCTTCTGCTATTTCTTTAACATCAACAGAGCAAACAGAAGCTAAACGATTTGACCTGATGCACAGCATTAATGTGCGGGGAACTTTTTTAGTTGGTAAAGCATGTATTCCGCATTTAAGAAAGGCAGAGAACCCACATATACTCACCTTATCTCCACCCATCAACCTCGACCCAAAATGGTTTGAAAAACATGTGGCTTACACTATTACCAAGTACAGTATGAGTATGATGACGGTTGGCTGGGCCAAAGAATTAAAGAAAGACCGTATTGCTGCCAATTCACTCTGGCCAAAAACAACGATTGATACTGCCGCTGTAAGAAATTTATTAGGAGGGCAGATGCTGGCAAACATGAGCCGTACCGTGGATATACTGGCAGATGCAGCGTACTATATTCTTCGCCAACCTTCGGGTGAATGTACCGGTAACTTGTTTGTGGATGAACAGGTGCTGGCAAAAGAAGGAATTACTGATCTGGAAAAATATTCTGTGGTGCCGGGAGCTAATTTATATACGGATTTGTTTGTTTAGAAATCTGCCATGGTTTTTGACTTCAAAAGGTAAACAGGGTGAATGCTTCGGAATCGTTCTATGTCAAATTGATTGCTAACGTTAGACCTGTTTGCGATGGTCAACGTCAAAAATGTATATTATCAAAACGTCATCCTGAATGGAATATAGAATACGATACACACCAACCCGCATCCTGTATTCATTGTTGCCGCCTTGTAGTTTAATAGCTGCATGTGGCCTGGGATTACCTTCAAGAGAAAGAATAGCCACTTTCACTTTTTAAAATAGGCAGCCGGGAGTCTTTTAATTTGTTTCTGAACGGTTTCTTTAAGTATTACCGTGTACTTTCTGCTTATTTCTTCCCTTTTTCCAGCTTGCTAAAAAAATCTCTGGCGGCTGTGCCTTTTTCATTTTTCCTTTTCAGGATAGTACGAAGGTCCCGAAGGTCTTCTTTCAGTTGCAGGTATTCTTTTTCAGGAATAAGTCTGTATTTCTTTTTATCAATAATTAAAGAAGGGGTACTCATCAGTTCTTTTTCAAATTTTAAAAAAACTTTATACCATTACAAAATTGGGGAGTGCGGAGCTTACAACATCAGCGAAAGAGGAGAATTGGAACTTACCCCTTTGTTACTTCACTTCCTTCCTGCCCCTTCTCCGGTCGCATCTGCGGAAACAGCAACACATCCTGTATAGAAACACTATTGGTCAGCAGCATACAAAGCCGGTCAATACCAATACCGATACCGGATGTGGGTGGCATTCCATATTCCAATGCACGGAGAAAATCATAATCAATAAACATGGCTTCATCATCGCCCCGTTCTCCAAGTTTTACCTGTTCTTCAAAACGTTCCCGTTGGTCTATCGGGTCGTTCAGTTCACTGTAAGCATTTGCAATTTCTTTTCCGTTAATCATTAGCTCAAAACGTTCTACCAGGCCTTGTTTGTCACGGTGTTTTTTGGTCAATGGGCTCATCTCTATCGGGTAGTCAATAATGAATGTTGGCTGCACATAATTCTTTTCACACTTCTCACCAAAGATGGAATCAATCAGTTTGCCTTTGCCCATCGTATTGTCCACTTGTATGTGTAATTGTTTGCAAACAGAACGAAGCTGTTCTTCATTCATCCGGCTTACATCAGTACCGGTATGTTCCAGTATCGCATCATAAATACTGATGCGTTTAAAAGGTGCTTTTAAGGAAATGGTGGTGTCACCCATTGTTACATCGGTTGTTCCGCAAACATCCATCGCCGCTTTCTCCAGCAATTGTTCTGTTGTCTCCATCATCCAGAAATAATCTTTATAGGCTGTATAAAATTCCAGGATGGTAAACTCCGGGTTATGTGTACGGTCCATGCCTTCGTTGCGGAAGTTGCGGCTAAATTCATACACCCAGTCAAAACCACCAACGATGAGGCGTTTTAAATAAAGTTCATTGGCAATGCGTAAGTACAATGGAATATCCAAAGCATTATGATGCGTACTAAAAGGCCTTGCCAAAGCACCACCCGGAATACTTTGCAGCACCGGTGTATCTACTTCTAATGCACCATGACCGTTTAAAAACTCCCGGATGGAATTGATCAGCTTTGTTCTTTTGATAAATGTTTCTTTTACCGAAGGATTAATGATCAGGTCTGCATACCGCTGACGATATTTGAATTCAGGGTCGGTTACTGCATCAAATGTTTGCCCGTCTGCTTCTTTTACGATTGGCAATGGACGTAGTGATTTGCTGAGCAAGGTAAGTTCTGTTACATGAACAGAGGGCTCACCGGTGTTTGTAATAAAGCCGTAACCTTTAATGCCGATGATGTCGCTGATGTCAAGTAATTTTTTCCAGACAATATCATATAATGT
>JAJAZO010000214.1 GCA_026785745.1 Chitinophagaceae bacterium
ACTTTGACTAACGGTTTGTAATCCTTCTTGTTTAAACTTACCCGCCAAGGCTTTGCTACCCAACAGGCTTCCTTCTTCATCGGAGAATATGATCAGTTCAAGCGGATGATTTGTAACTATATTATTTTCTTTTAAAATTTCCATTATTTCCAATCCGCAAACAGAACCCACACAACCATCATAGTTGCCACCGTCTGGCACCATATCAATGTGCGAACCAAAGGCGATGGGTTTGAGTAATGGATTTTTCCCTTTTCGTTTTCCGATGAGATTACCGGCTGCATCAATGCTTACATCAAGTTCTGCTTTTTTCATTAAACCAATAAACCAGGTTCTTCCTGCTACATCACCTTTGGTAAAGGCAACCCGGTAACCTCTGCCCAAAGAATCTTTACCAAATTTGGCCAGTTCAAAAATGCGGCTTTCAATGCGTTGCTGGTTTACTTTTATTTCTTTGGTTGTATTTGTGGTTTGGCTGAATGTGGCAAATGAAACCAACAGCAAAAGAGGCGCTATTATATTTTTCATAATTGTTATTTGCTTAGTAATATGAAAATAATTTCGTACATGGTCTAAAGCCATAATGACCATAGAAATACCCCGGAGAATAGCAATGGATTCAATTTTTTTTTGTTTTGCAGTTAATGATGGTTGCATAATTAGGTTTTTGTTATGTGAATTGTTTCCAGAAATAATGCGTCCCTGTCTGCCGACAGGCAGGCATTTTTTTCTTTGGGTTTGGGTATGTACTTCCATAGTCTATTTCAAATTGTATTTTATTTTGATTAGCCTGATAAGATTTTTTGCTTTTTCAGACCTCTCTAACCCCAATATTCTTAAGGTATTTCTGGTACCGTAAAAGTATTGTGTTGCAGTTAGGTATTTATTTATCATAATGGGGTCAGTGGTTAATAATTTAAGATTTTGGGATGGGGGTTCTTTTATCTCCTTCCAGATTTTAAAAAGTATTTCTGCATCAAATAACTCACCCACTATCAGCATATAGTCAGAAATCCTGTTCACTATGGATTCATTTTGTAATTGCATTACATCCAGTGAGTAGTAATAGGAAGAAATGCTATCAGCTACCTGCTGATTTCTTATTAACCTAAGCTGACCTGAATTTTTCATTTGTAGAAAAGTACGTTGATTGAAGGATAAGAAGGCCGAGTTTATGGTAGCAGTTCTTGCAAGGAAATAAATCTTGCTCAGACGTGAATTCCTGTCAGAACCTTTCATGAGTGTAATTAAAGTGTCAACGTTATTAGAGAATTCTTCATTAATTTTTGCATAATTCAGATAAAGGATTGTATCTGATTTTAAATCCTCATAAAGATTTTTTATGTAGACCTTTTCCCTGTCTTTTTCTATCTTATGCTCCAACTGGTACTCTGCCAGAAACCCGCAAAACACAGCAAGGAAAAGCATTAAGAACTCCCAGAAATAATGTGTCCATTTTTTACGAGGGCTGTGGGTGTGGGCATGTACTTCCATAATAATTTATTTCAGGTGGTATTCTTTTTTCAGAATGTTTATCGCTTTACCTATTTCTCTTAATAAAGTAACTTGGCCAAGCTTGGTAACATATTGAAGATAAAAGCTGTATTTTTTTAGCTTTTCAATATAAGATTTGATACCTTCTTTATCTTGAAATCTGATCGTTGCTGATTCCGGGATGTCCGGCAATTGCAATTGAACAGTTGAGGAGTCTGAAAAATTTTGAAATGCCTTGATGGCGATTTGATCAGTTACAGCCTTGTCCGCAAAGGACCATGCAGACAGATCAATATCATTCTGCATGGCTTCTGAAAATGTTCTTGTCTGCAAATTGAATATTTTGTATTGAACTTCCAACCGGCTAATGGTCTTTGTTACATTCTGATTTCTGATCAGGTGAAAGCCAGTGCTATGCAATTGTGATAAAGTCCGCTCTGTAGGATAAAAATTGTAGGCCCACCCTGTACCAATCATGAATGCCTGATAAATCATCCTGTCTTTACCTTTAAAATCAGGCATCTGGAATAAATGTATGGTTGAATCCAGCCAGCCTAAATGATAAGGAATAAGTTTATTGATATTTAACTGCAAAAAAATGGAATCATTTTTCAGGTCTTCAACCATTGAAACGATATATTTTTTCTCCCGCCGGTGTTCAACATAATGTTCCCGCTGGTTCTCTGCCAGAAAACCGGCAAAAACAGCGAGGAACAACATTAAAAACTCCCAGAAATAGTGTGTCCATTTTTTTCGGGGGGTGTGGGTGTGGGCATGTACTTCCATAAGCAATTTTTATTTTTTGAAAGACTTAAATTTTAAAGCGACTGCAAGAGCCATCGGCTCGAAGCATTTTGTAACACCGGATTTTAATCCGGTGGAAAGAACTAAGGTGCGACAAAAGTGACAGCGGCACGACTCATCTCTAATCAATGCACCAAGCCTACGGCTCTCGAATCCTACCTTCATCTTTGCAAAGGGTTGAAACCCTTTGTTACAAAACTAAACCGATGCTACGCATCTGCACTTCATATTTTGCAGTACTCAGTAATAGTTTTTTAAGTTGTTAATTTTAATTTTACAAATAATTCAGCCAGCATTTTTCCTTGTAATTGGTTTTATACTTTCATACCAATTACATGAAGGATTCAATGCTATCACTACTGCAAAACATACTAAATAAACAATAGACAGTTCATAACCTTCATCGGGAAAATGAAACCTGTCAATAGATTTATTATTTATCCTTATGTGCCTCCAGTTCTATCTCAATCATAAATCCTGGTAGGGCCAACTCCTTCACACCAAGCCATGAGCCGGTAGGGAATTGTTTTTTATAAATTTCATTTCGATATCCTGATACTTCAAGGAATTTAGGCATATTGGTAGTAAACACATTTTCCACAATCACATCATCAAAACTGTAACCGTAATGCTTTAAAACTTTATCCAAATCAGCATAACAATTTTTCATTTGCTGGGCCATTTCGCCAACGGCAGTTGGATTACCGGCACTATCCATACTTACCGCCCCTGAAATTTTTATATCGTTACCAATCTTTACGGCATGTGAGTAGCCAAACATTTTTTCTGTTTCGGGACGTAGATTGAAATATTCCGGCTTTTCTGTTTTTGCACTTGTTTCATTTTCTTCATCTTCTTTCTCTTCTTTGCAGCTTTGTAACACAATAATCAGCGATGCAAAAAACAATAATGATTTTAGTTGACGGGGAAATATTGAATTGTACTTCATTGGTTTGTTTATTTGGGTTAAAAAATATTGCTTGTTTAAGCTTACAAATAACTCAGCCACCATTTTTCTTTATGATTGGTTTTATACTTATCATACCATTTACACAGGGGGTATAAAGAAATTATTACTGCAGCCCATACTAAATATACAATGAGCAATCCATATCCTTCGCCGGGTGCTACAAACAGGAAGGGATAGATATTGGCGCTGTTCATGGCATCTGCCATGCTATGTCCACGGGCAAAAAAACAAACAGCCGCCACCAAGTGTATTAAGTACAAGTGAATGATATAATAAAAGAAAGCGGTACGACCATAAACAACCATCCAGCCTGTAAACCTGTTTTTAATTTTCTCCATAAATGCCAGTAACAGCAAGGCAGGCCCGATGGTGATGCAGAGATATAAAAGGGATGGCGGATATTTATTCACTTTCATAAAAGAAAGAAAAGTATATAAACTGTTTTTTTGTGTACTCCAGTCCCTCGGGTCGCCATACAGATTAGAGAAACGAAGTGCAACAAAAAATAAAATCAATCCAAGGCCAATACGAGTCAATATTTTTTTCCGCCGTTCTGAAGAATATTTTTGTGTGAACAATACACCGGCACAATAGCCCAGCAACATTACTCCCGTCCAAGCCGGGAAGGGATATACCAAAATGGCATAATGCCGGGGAGCAAATTCATACTGTGTAAAAAACCCATGATGAAAAATATCCCACCAAAAGTTAGCGGTAAACCCGGGAGCTGCTTCGGGAATGTCTAATAAATTATGACCAGCAACTAATACTACGCCAAGAATAAAAATGATTTTATAATTTAGTTTCATCAGCACTATTAATCCCAATATCACCATACTGATACCAATGGCCCAAATAACCTGGAAGGGAATAACATTGAAGAATGGATTAAATGTCCAGGCAAAAGCTACAATAGTCCATTCGGCAATGATGAGCCATAAACCTCTCTTAAGTAAAAAAATACCTAATTCTTTTTTTGTTTTACGCAGGCTTTGTAAATAAATAGAAGTGCCGGAAAGAAAAACAAAAATGGGGGCACAGAAATGTGTTATCCATCTTGTAAAGTATAATGCCGGGGTGGTGGTGGCAAGATTCAGCGGGTCATCAAGATTAGCGCCGATATGAAAATAATCCCGGGTATGGTCCAGGGCCATGATGACCATGGCAATGCCCCGGATGATGTCGATGGATTCAATTCTTTTTTGGTTGAGAGTTAGCGGAGCTGGCATATTAGTTAGTTTAAATAAAATTAATTCTATTCGAGGTGATATTTGTTACGCAGCAATTTCAGTAGCTCGGCATTAAGATCCATATATCTTTTTAAATGAACTGTTCGGGTTGACTCCATGCCGGACAGCGAATAAAAACTCATTATATTGATTGCTCTTATCTTGTCAAATTTTTCGATCGCCTTAAAATAAAAGGGAATTATCTCATTGCTGTTCTCATAATCTTTTATGACACTGAAGATATCCGTTTGCCTTCTTTTTCGTATTATCATTTCAAAATTATAATCGTGGTGCTGAATAATCAATGGATTCAGGTATTCTATTCGTAAGCTGTTTTCAAGAGCCTGCCTGTCATTCACATTCTGAATCGCAACCGAAAGATCGCTGATAAGTCTTTGCAGATCTACATTCTTAAAATAGCGCAGTGAACCTGAATTTTTTAATTGTTCCAGCACAACAGTACGGGGCTCAAAAATGGCAGGGCTTCGGAAAAGTAAACCGTAATAAAAATTAAGGGTAAAGGTTTTTGATACCTGGGTGAGGCTGCTGTCCTTAAAATAGTCTCCCAGATAAAGTAAAGCATTCTCCTGTTTGATGCGGTTCTGAACTTTAAGAGTAACCACTACGGAATCATTTTTGAGATCTTCATAAAGACTTTTGGCCAGTTCTTTTCCCCGGTCTTTTTCAATTTTATGTTCCAGTTGATACTCTGCCAGGAATCCACAGAACACAGCAAGAAACAACATTAAAAATTCCCAGAAATAATGGGTCCATTTTTTTCGTGGGGTATGGGTGTGGGCATGTACTTCCATAATTTAATATTTTATTCCAGGTGATATTCTTGTTTTAAAATGGTAATAAGCTCAACCGCTTTAGAAAATAATTTTTTTTGACCCTCTACGGAATTGTGATGATAGGTTTGTAATTCAAGAATACTATTTCTGAACTTCCCAAGTGTAACGGG
>JAJAZO010000215.1 GCA_026785745.1 Chitinophagaceae bacterium
ATCACCTTAACAGCACCCAAAGTAGAAGTAGATCAGCAATCAGAAATTGTAACGGCTGTTAACAGCAGAGATAGGACAGGGGCTGTAAAAGAAAGAGCTCATTTTAAAAGCGGTGAATGTGATTTTACCAGTGATACTATCCGATATAATTTTAAAACACAAGTAGGGCTTACTAAAAATACTTTCACTATGCAGGGAGAGTTTCTCGTTATTGCTGAGCAGGCCAAAAAAGTAAACGAGAGCACCACTTTTGCAAAAGGGGCAACATTTACTACCTGCTTGCTAGATGATCCGCATTTTGGTATCAAGACCGGTAAAATGAAAATCATTAATCAGAAGTTAGCCATATCCGGTCCGGCTCATCTTGAATTTGAAGGAGTGCCAATTCCGCTTATTTTGCCATTTGGTTTCTACCCGTTAAGCCAGGGACGAAAATCAGGATTGCTGCCTCCTCAATTTGCTACCAACGAACAATTTGGATTAGGCCTCGAAGGGTTAGGTTATTACAAAGTATTAAGTCCATATTGGGATGCAAAAGTGTATGGTAACATTTATTCGTATGGTGGATGGTCGGTAAATGTAAATCCTACTTACCGGAAAAGATACCGTTACAGTGGAGTGTTTAATGTCAGCCTGCAAACCACCAAGCAGAATTTTAAAGGCGATCCTGATTTTTTAAAGAACAAAAGTTTTTTTATTACGTGGAGCCATTCTGTAGATGGAAAAGCAAGACCCGGAACAACATTTTCTGCAAATGTCAATGCAGGTTCTACCAAGTTTAATGAACTTGTTCCGAATAACAACCAGACTAATTTTCAAAATCAGTTAGGCTCCTCCATTACTTATGCAAAAACATGGGCGGGCAAACCATATAATCTCACACTTAGTGCCAATCATAATCAGAACAACAGAACCCGGTTGATTAACCTTAGCCTTCCTGATGCCGGCTTTTCGGTTAATACGTTATATCCTTTCCAGGGAAAAACAACTGCTGGTGAACCTAAGTGGTATGAAAAATTAGGTGTGGGTTATAATGGTACATTCCGTAACCAGGTTTCTTTTTATGATACAGCAGCTAAGCTAAGAGACCTGATTGATACATTGCAATGGGGTGCACAACATAACTTTCCTGTCATTGTTGCATTGCCACCAATATTGGGTGGTGCAGTTATTGTTTCTCCGTCTGTCTCTTATTCGCAGGTTTGGATTCAACAAAAAATGCGGCGCAACTGGAATGTTGCTGCACAAAAGGCGGACACTACCGTTACAAAAGGTTTTTTTACTGATCACCAGCTTAGTTTTGCTTTATCATTTAATACGGCCATTTTTGGGACTTATCAATTTAAGAATTCAAGACTTGAGGCACTCCGGCATGTTATACGTCCTTCTTTAAGTTTGAACTACAAACCTGATCTTTCGAAACAACATTTCTACACGGATACAATTTCACCAGGGTTTGCATACCGTATGTCGGAGTTTGAAGGAGCACTTTATTCTGGTTTTGGAGAAGGAAGAACGGGTGGTATTTCTTTTTCTCTGGATAATAACCTGGAAATGAAATACCGGTCTAAAAAAGATACAAGTAGTGAAAAGACCAAAGCTAAAAAATTGATTGATGGATATGGATTAACCACCGGGTATAATTTTTTGCGGGATTCCATGAAGCTTGACCTGATTTCACTTTATTTCAGAACTACATTGTTTGAAAAAATCAGCATTACGGCCAATTCAGTGTTAGACCCTTATCAAACAGATGCAAGGGGTGCCGATATTAGTAAATATGCCTGGCAGGATGGTAAATTTAAATTGGGCAGGCTTACCTATGGCAGCATTGCAATGAGCACCAGTTTCCAAAGTAAGCCAAAGGATGCGAAGAAAGATGCAGAAAGAAAAAAGCAAGCGGAACAGCGCCTTAATGATCCTAACCTGATTGCCAACCAGCAGCAATTATTGGATTATATGCGGCAAAACCCTTCTGAGTTTGTAGATTTTAATATTCCGTGGCAGGTAACGCTGGGTTATTCATTGTTTTTTTCAACAAGGCTGAAAGCAGATTTGAGTGGGTTTGAAAAGGACTTTAGTTCCAATGTTAACTTCAGCGGAAGTTTTAGCCTGACTCCCAAATGGAACTTTAGTGTAAACGGTTATTATGATTTCGATACAAAGCAGTTGCAAACTTTCCAGATGTCAATTAACCGGGAGATGCACTGCTGGCAAATGTCAATTAATGTAACACCGGTAGGTCTGTACCGGTCGTTCAATTTTTCTATCAGCCCCAA
This sequence comes from Chitinophagaceae bacterium, assembly GCA_026785745.1. Taxonomy (GTDB): domain Bacteria; phylum Bacteroidota; class Bacteroidia; order Chitinophagales; family Chitinophagaceae; genus JJ008. Next base: position 2,280 of record JAJAZO010000215.1, read on the forward strand.
AGCATCAATATTGCAGGATCTTAAAATAAACCGTACAAGATCATTCACTAATTTTTAGTGCTGTGCTGCACATAGTAGTCTTTCATGATTGCAAAAACTTTATCCCGAAGTTGTTCTGTTGTTTGCCCATTAGCGGGGATAGCTTCAAGAAAGTGCATTTGTAAACGGTGTGGTAAAAAGAAGAATGGTTTATTTACCGGTAATGCCTTTTTGGTATTGAAGATGATAGCAGGAATGATTGCAGTATTTGTATCTGTAGCCAGTTTAAAAGCACCGTCATGAAATTTTTTCAAAGGTTCATTGGTACGGTTGCGGGTTCCTTCCGGGTAAACAGACATGTGCATACCGCCGGCAAGAACTTTTTTCATTTCTTCAAAACTTTTTCGCCGGCTGCTTTCGCTTTTTCTATCCACTAATACTGCACCCTTCCGGTAAAACCAGCCAAACAAAGGAACTTTTACAAAAGAATTTTTAGCAATTGTTTTATTGGCCCCCGGTATAAAAGGGCAGGAGATAGGAATATCAAGCATAGAGTTATGATTGCACACAACGATATAAGCCGTTTTTGGTTTAAAATTTTCTTTCCCTTTTATTTTTAAAGGACAACCCACCAGGTGCAGCCACACCGTGATCCATATTTTTGAAACTTTAATAAAAAAACGTTGCCCTTTCGGATCGGGTATCAGGTAAGGAATCATGGAGGGAATAAAAATGATAAGAAAGGTGGATATAAAACTAACAATACCCCAGAATGCCCAGATGCGGCCAGCTATTTCTTTAAAAATTTTCATGCAACGATAATATCAGCAAAAATAGTTTGTTTCAATGCAGGACATTCAAAATCATCCTCAACAAGTGGCCTTAGGATAACTCTGTTGGTTTCAAGTACTAAATTGATTGGAATCATAAGATTAGTATAATAAGAAACAAAGTTAAATTTTATACACTCCTTTATGGGATAGGGGCTAAAGGCTCCAGTCCACCGGGTCAATTCCTTTGCTTACAAGGTATTCATTCGTTTTTGAAAAATGTTTGCAACCAAAGAAACCCCCATAGGCTGAAAGGGGAGAAGGATGCACCGACCGTAGGATGAAATGTTTTGTTTCATCAATCAATACTCTTTTTTCCTGTGCAAATTTCCCCCACAACAGGAACACTACATTTTTCTTTTGCTCCGATATTTTTTTGATTACTGTGTCTGTAAATGCTGCCCAGCCAATTTTTGAATGACTCATAGGCTCACCAGCCCTTACCGTTAAAGATGCGTTTAATAAAAACACTCCTTGCTGCGCCCAATGAGTAAGGTTGCCATGATGGGGAATCTCAATGCCAATATCCTCCTGCAATTCCTTAAAGATATTAAGCAATGAAGGCGGTGGTGGCACTCCATTCTGTACAGAAAAGCAAAGCCCATGTGCCTGTCCCTGCCCATGATAAGGGTCTTGTCCGAGTATTACCACTTTTACCTTATCAAAAGGAGTTGTATTAAATGCGTTGAAAATAAGACTGCCCGGAGGATAGATGACCTTGCCCTGTGATTTCTCGGTTTTTATATGTTCAGTAATTTGGTAAAAATAGTTTTTGGTAAATTCTGATTTAAGAATTTCATTCCAGGAAGCTTCAATTTTTACTCTCATGAAATACTTTTAAAAGATGGAAAAGTATGAAAAGTTAGTTTGATTTTTTAAAAAGTAATTTTACTATCGATAATAAATGTTTCAATATCTCTTAGTTTCGAAATAAAGTATAAAAAATACTAATTCACCTTTGTAAACATATTAAATAATCCGGATGTGAAGTTTTTAACCATAATTGGTATCCCGAATGTAAAAATGTTATTACCAATAATAATACTATTATTTATCGCAGCGGGAAATCCGGGGTTAAAAAGAAATATTTTAAAGAATAGTAATTTTCCTATTGCAAAATCGTAATAGTGTGAGTAGTTTTACACGAATAATTACGAAAAGGATTGAATTTATCCTTCGTAATTTTCGAAATCTGAACCCGTAGAAAACAATTTTTTAAACCGTACAAAATTTAACCCTATGAAAAGTATATATACTTTTCTCCTCAATTTATTGTTAGTAATACTTGTGCCTGCTTTTAATAGCTATGCACAATTCAACCCAGGTCTTGGGGCTAACTTCGGAATTGATGGTGATATCCTTTCCGGGCAAAACCTTAATGGATCATTTAGCGGAAACGGCAGCCATGATTGGTTTAAAAAATCAGGTACTGGTATCAATGTTGGACTTGGAATGATCGACACTTCTGGAAATTCAATTTATGCAGCAAAAATTGCAACAGGTGAAAATTTCACATTCAGTAAAGGAATGGCTTTTCCAATGTTTAGCAACCAGGGTGGTTATTTGGTAATGGATACAAGGTATGCAAGGGATAATTTCGGATTATCTGGTGCATCTGATAAATCAGATGCCACTACATAAACAAATGGTTCTAAAAATGGCGACAATCCTACTGGATGGAGTACTAGACCCAACGGAGGTGCATTACCAGATAAAGCTGATATTATAGACACCTATATACATATGCGCAGGGATGGTACAACTATTAACAATACCAATCCCAGTCACCTGATATTGTCTGTAGGTATAAGCACATTAGGAAATACCGGCGACCGTTTTTCAGATTTTGAACTTTACCGCAGTCGTATTGCTTATAATCAATCTACGGGAGTATTCAGCAACTCAGGCCCCGCAGCTACCGGAGGGCACTCAGAATGGGAATTTAATCCAAATGGTTCTATACGTGAAATTGGTGATTTGACATTAACTTTTGCATTTAATACGGGTGGTGTTCAAGAAATAGCGATATACAAATGGG
>JAJAZO010000216.1 GCA_026785745.1 Chitinophagaceae bacterium
GCGATGAATTGCGACTTAAGTCTTGAAGAGTTGAATATATTATACTCCGAATTTTATACCGGTCATCCTTTTACTCAGGTAAGCAAGGATCCAATTTTTTTAAAACAAGTAGTCAATACCAACAAAGCTGTAATACAAGTAGAAAAAACAGGAAGCAAATTAGTTGTTCATTCAGCTATTGATAATTTATTGAAAGGTGCCAGCGGGCAAGCTTTGCAAAATATGAACCTGTTGTTTGGTTTGGATGAAACAACAGGATTGAAATTGAAAGCAAATTATTTTTAATAGCCAAAGAGGCACTGAAACACAGAAAATATTCAGTGCTTCTGTGTTTCAGTGGCAAAAAAACAAACAATGAATTTATTCGACGTTTACCCAGTTAATGAAATCACTATTGTAAAAGCCAAAGGCTCTTACGTATGGAATGATAAAGGAGAACAATATCTTGACTTGTATGGCGGCCATGCTGTAATCAGTATAGGACATACCCACCCACATTGGGTAAAGCGGATAGAGGAGCAGTTAGAGAAAATTGCTTTTTATTCCAACTCTATTAGAATTCCTTTGCAACAACAACTGGCAGAAAAATTGGGGAAAGTGTCAGGGAAAACTGATTACCAGTTATTCTTATGCAACAGTGGAGCAGAAGCAAATGAAAATGCCTTCAAACTGGCAAGTTTTGTAAATGGGAGAAAAAAAATAGTTGCGTTCAGTAAATCTTTTCATGGCAGAACTTCTCTGGCTGTTGCGGCAACGGATAATAAAAATATTGTAGCCCCTGTTAATGAAACAGATAATATTATTTTTCTTCCCTTTAATGATGAGGATGCATTGGAAGATTGCTTTAAGAAGAATGGCAAAGAAATATCCTCGGTTATTATTGAAGGAATACAAGGAGTTGGCGGTATCAATGTTGCGGAAGTATCATTTCTGAAAAAAATCCGGTCGTTGTGTGATGAATATGGCACTGTATATATTGCCGATAGTGTGCAATGTGGTTACGGGAGGAGCGGTAAATTTTTCAGTCATGATTTTGCAGGTGTGGACGCAGATATATATACTATGGCTAAGGGAATGGGAAATGGATTTCCTGTAGCCGGGATTATTGTTTCCCCAAAAATAAAAGCAAAGCATTTCCAACTGGGAACCACTTTCGGTGGTAATCACCTGGCTTGTGCAGCTGCCCTCGCTGTATTAGAAATAATAGAAGAAGAAAAACTAATGGGTAATGCCGTAATGATAGGTAAGTACCTGAGGGATGAACTGGAATCAATTCCACAACTGAAGAATGTACGGGGAAGAGGATTGATGATTGGTTTTGATGTGCCTGAAGCTTTGAAAGACCTCAAGAAAAATTTGCTGTGGAAACAGAAGATATTTACCGGCGAAGCAAAACCAAACGTAATCCGTTTACTTCCTTCGTTAGGATTGAAGAAAAGAGATGCCGAGCAATTTATTGATTCAATAAAAGAAGAAATTCAAAACCTGGTTGAAACACCAAACCTCCTCAATTAAGCATGAAAAACTTTGTCTCTGTTCATGATGTTCTCACTTCCTCCTTCGGAGGGGTTGGAGAGGCCATTGATGCGTTAGTGCAAAAAGCACTGGCTTACAAAGCCAGCCCTTTTGCAGATAAGACGCTGGGGACTAATAAACGCATTGGTTGTTTATTTCTGAATCCCAGTATGCGGACAAGATTAAGCACACAGATAGCTGCGCAAAACCTGGGAATGGAAGCCATCATCTTCAATGTAGGCAACGAAGGCTGGATGCTGGAATTTGAAGAAGAAGCCATTATGAGCGGAACAACCGTTGAACATGTAAAAGATGCAGCTCCTATCTTTGGAAAATACTTTGATATACTGGCAATCAGAACATTTCCTTCGCTGAAAAACAGGGAAGATGATTACAGCGAATTGTATATTAAACAATTTATTAAGTATGCAGGAATCCCGGTAGTAAGCCTGGAAAGTGCAACACTTCATCCGTTACAAAGCCTTACCGATATAATTACAATTACCGAATCGTTTAAAGAAGAAAGGAAACCAAAAATTGTATTGACATGGGCTCCTCATGTTAAACCTTTACCCCAATGTGTTGCCAATAGCTTTTCCCAATGGGTAAATGCGTGGGGCAAGGCTGATTTGGTTATTACACATCCGGAAGATTATGAATTAAGCGAGGAATTCACCAAAGGTGCTGCCATAACCCACAACCAGGATGAAGCGTTAAAAGATGCTGACTTCGTGTATGTTAAAAACTGGAGCACTTTTAATGACTATGGGAAAATTTATGAAAGTGACCCCCGATGGATGCTGACCAATAAAAAACTTGACCTCTCAAACAATGCAAAAGTGATGCATTGTCTTCCGGTGAGAAGAAATGTGGAGCTGAGTGATGAGGTATTAGATGGATCAAATAGTATTGTTACATTGGAAGCATCTAACAGGGTTTGGGCGGCTCAAGCAGTATTAAGTGAAATTTTACGAACTTGCTGATATGAAAAAGAAATATCCCAAAACCTTATCGGCTGGGGCTAATAACGCAGTAATTGCACTAAGCGAAACTGAGGCAGGTAAATTATTTGCAGATGATACCCGTTCGGATATTGGTTCTGAAGCAGAAAAGATGCAGTATGCCAATAAAATTAACGGACTGGTTGTAAAATTTATCCGCCTGGATTTATTACCGGACAATACTGAAGTATTAGTTATGGAAAGGCTTTATCCTATAGATTTCAGAGCATATGAATTTGAAAAAAGAGAACTTTTATTTGAAGTTTTTGAAGATGAAATAAAAGAATTGCATACCCGGGGCTTTGTTCACCGGGATTTAATAAGGCCTTCAGAAATGAAAGGCTTTGCTTTTGATAATATCTTTTTAACTGAAAAAGGAATTCGCCTAATTGATGTAGGTATCTCCGCACTGAAAAACCAGGTAGGAGAAAAATTATTCCAAAAATATATGGAACAGGAAGCACAAGAACTAAAACTCTTCCGGGACTTTTTCTTAAACAGATAAATGAAACCACTTTACATTATAAAAATTGGTGGTAATATCATTGATGATGAAAAGAAGTTATCATCCTTTCTGAAAGATTTTTCCGGAGTTGAAGGAAATAAAATATTGGTCCATGGCGGTGGCAAACTGGCTACAAAAATGGCTGAACAAATGAACATTCCTCAGCAGGTAATTGATGGCAGGCGAATAACTGATGCAGAAACATTGAAGATCGTTACGATGGTGTATGCCGGTTACATCAATAAAAATATTGTAGCC
>JAJAZO010000217.1 GCA_026785745.1 Chitinophagaceae bacterium
ATAGCAAACTCCTGATTCTTTATTACTAGTTAGTTTTGGTTGAGATAATTTTCGCAGTCTTCGCAAGGTTTTGCAGGAGGAGATGGATTTACAGGTAAATCATATAAAAAAAGTTTTTTAGTCAAAATATTTACAAAATCAGTAAATGTATTCATTTTATACCAAACATGTTGGTCCGTGAGATTGGTCTGAGGAATAAGAACAATATTATTAATTTTTGTTTCGTCTATTCTCTCATGTTTGCCTTCTCTATGATCAAACAATTTCTTGAGTTGGCCTCTTCTAATTATCAAGTTCCCCAATATCCCTCCATTTGGAACGCTAACACCTGTACTACCTGGTACAACAACTGAATAATATGGTCCACTTAGCATTTTATTATTCTTATCTGTTCCATAGGCAACCAGAATTGTTTTAGAACTGCCATCATTCACAAATTGTAACATTATTTTCCGTACATCATCTATTAAAAGTAGCTTTAGTTGCTCTTTTGTGAAGTAACAATTTTCAACGACGATTGTGCTGGTTGGAGACTTTTCACTAGCTAAGAATATTTTTTTTGGTAAAGATATTTTATTCCTATTGCTTACTTCTGTATCGATATTCCAGCTACCTAATATACAGCAGAATAAGATTAAAGGAAAAAACATTAAATACTTCATTTTTAAAATACCTGTTAAAAAGCTGTGTTTAGACCTCATGATTTAAAATTTAGGTGGTTAAATAATCAGAGTGTATTTCTCACCAGGCAGGAATAAATCTATATCTAAAATAAACCACTGCGCCGAACTTTCAAAGGGTTACCCCGAAGATTGCGTAGATACTCTCAATGATGCGTACTTGTACGCAGCAAGTCAAATTTCCGGACTTTTTATGGCTTTACAATCGGCTGTTTTGCGTATTTACTCCTTCCTTAAAGTAGTTATGCGGTGGATTACGGGCAGGCTTTTCCACGCAATTGTTAATACCATTTAAACGCCTAACTACGGTCACTGCATTTCCCGCATTTCCTACCTTGTTTTCAGGCCATTGCCGGGACAAAATTGTGTTATAAAATTTCTTTTTATGACACAAAGAACCTTATCCAACATCATCTTTTTGATGGTATTTTCTTTAGCCACTACTACCGTTTTTGCCGGTGGTCATACGGCTAAAGCCAAGTCGGAAACCTACAGTAAACAAGTCAACACACAGGCAACATCTGATTATCCCGCTACGGATAAACCGATGCCGATATTTCCTTCACCTAAACCTACGGTACCACATGGTAAAGCTAATGTCCCACACATGGAGGAACTGCCCCATATTCATAAGTTTCATAAAGAAAGGGTGAAGAAGATTAAGAAGCATCATAGCAAATACTGGTTACTAAGCCAGGTAATACTGGCCCTGTGTCATCTTTCAATCCTTGTAATAGGATACTTGCATGCAACACACTAAAAACGTTCTATGGAAAACTTGCTGAAAGACTGTAGGGGAAGTTCCAAAATAATTAAGTCCGTTACGCTGGCTCTTGCAGGTCCCTGCTTACACCATACTGCTAACTTATCCAATTGCTCACTTGTACCTGTGGCTATAATACAAACGCTGCCATCTGGTAAATTCTTAACCTTCCCGGTTATGTCAAGTGCTACTGCCATTTCTTTTGTGCTTTGGCGATAATATACTCCCTGCACTTTGCCTGAAACGATGATGGAGACGGTAAGCATAAGGCTTAGAATTCAATCAGGGTTACAATTTCTTCAAGGTAACGCTGGTCGGTAGTATCAAATTGGTCGTATTCGCTGCTGTCAACATCAAGTACTGCCACTACTTCATTATTACGGAACACAGGGATCACAATTTCAGATTTTGATAAACTGCTGCAAGCAATATGTCCGGGAAATTTATCCACATCCGGAACGATAAGTGTTTTGGCTTCTGCCCAACTACTGCCGCAAACACCTCTTCCTTTTTTTATCCGGGTGCAGGCAACCGGCCCCTGGAAGGGAGCAAGAACTAATTCATCGTTTTTTACTACATAGAATCCGACCCAGAGCCAGCTTCCGGAGCCCTGTGGGCCAAACTGTTCCTTCAATGCAGCAACTACATTTGCCATATTGGCTACAAGGTCATTCTCACCTTCAAGTAATCCTTTTAGCTGCGGAATTAGTGATTGATATTGTTCGGCTTTATTGCCAGTTATGATTGATAAATCTTCTGCCATTGCACGAAGGTAAATGGACTTTAGACATAATGAAAATGTAAACGTATTAAAAAGGGTTTCCGTGAGTTTGTTTTACAAGGTAGTTGATAAGTTTAGGAAAAGGCTTTGTTATTGCTAAGAAGAAATTAGTAAGCTTTTTGCTGCCAAACAAACGTTGTATTCGTCTGCCCATTTTTAAACGGTTAGCAAATTGCTGGTTCCACTGCAGCGTATATTGCTGTTCCATTTCTGCTCTCGTAATTTTAGCATGCAGAAAATCATGGATATAAATGGCGGCTATCTTACTACCGTGTAAGGCCATACTCATACCATTGCCACACAATGGGGTAATCATCCCGGCAGCATCACCAATCATCAGCACATGATTTTCTACCTGTGACTTTTTATCAAAACTTATTTGCGAAATAGTAAGAGGATTGTCGTTTATGATTTTGTTTTCAGTAAATATTTTTTTCAGGTGTGGGTTCTGACTTAAAATATGTCGTTCCATTTCTTTTATATCGCCTTTGCTTTTTTGCAAATTGTTAGCGGTAGTGAGGTAGCATAAATTATAATTATCGGCTTCAATTTTTACAATGCCGCAATAGCCGTTTTTAAAATTGTGAAGGGCAATCGTATCAGCAGGGAAATCAGTTTTAATATGATACTTTACGCCAATGTAGTTATTCAGTTTGTTTTTTGATGCGTTAGTGAAAGGCCTTTTCCATTTGATGTCAATATTACTTCGCTTGCCAAAGCTGCCCGCCACCATTTTTGCATGGTATTGTTGCTGTGATGTATCAACAATAAACTCCTCGTCTAAAAACACAATATCTTTGACTTTTGTGTTTTCCATTACAATTACTCCTTCATTCTTTGCTATTTGGGCCAGTGTATTGTCTAACCTGTACCGGCTGATACCAAAACCGCCAAGCGGTAGCGATTGTTCCAGCATTTTTCCATTTACGGATGTTACTTGTAGTTTAGTGATGATGGGAACGTTTATGCCATCAAGATCAACTCCAAGATCATTCAAAAAATCCCATGACTCCAGGCTGATATATTCTCCGCATACTTTATGAAAGGGGTATTGTTCTTTTTCAAACAAAATAACTATATGCCCCTGCCTGATCAATTGGATGGAGAGTGCAAGGCCAGCCAGACCTCCGCCAACAATGGCAACATCATATGTAGAATCAACAGGCAATTTTATTTTTTATTTTCGGCAACCACTAACCAGCGGAAAGCCCATTTCCAGTTGATGGTGAAATTTCCAATGCCTGCCTGTTGAAATAATTGCTGCCAGTCTTTTTTTCTAAAGCTACGGGCTACAGACAAGCAAGCATCGTTTTTTACTAAATATGATTTGCTGAAAAACTTGGTGATGTATTTAATAAGATAATAAGCCAGCCAATGCCGTTGCAGATCATTAATAAAAAACCCTTGACTACTATTTTGTTGTAACCACTGTAACATAGTTATTAATTGCTCATCGGTAAAATGATGACAGAACAGCGATGAAAAGATAATATCCGGTTTATTTTCACCAAAATTCATAACTTCATAATCACTGCAAATCCACTGACAGGGCAGTTGCGGATATTGTTGTTTGGCAAAAGCAATACATCCGTCATTCATATCTATTCCAATAAAGCTGACCGGGATATTTTTATTAAGGCAATATTTATAAATAGCAAAAAGATTATCACCGCCGCCGCAGCCAATTTCGCAGATTGTAAGAGGCGAAACAATGCCTTTTAATTCTTTTACACCTTTTAATGTTATGGCATGTCCGCCAAGCCGGGTATTGATAATATTCAGTTCTTTTAAGGTCTGTGCCATTGCCTCAAAGGAGATATTGTCTCCATCCATTAACTCTTTCTGGTAACTGCGTTGGCGTAGGTTTATCATGCAGATAAGATAAAAGTTTCCATCGTCAGGCCCGGCCCGAAAGCGGCACCAAAAATGGTATTCTTTTCTTTGTTATTGAGAGCATTCATTATTTTCTCTAATACAAACAAAACAGTTGGAGAAGACATATTGCCATAATCTTTCAACACTTCATAACAAGGTTGCAATTGCCCATTTGTAAAGCCAAGGCTTTTATGCACAGCTTCCAATATTTTTTTTCCTCCGGGATGGATGCACCAATGAGTGATGTTTTCTTTGCTAAGGTTGGCAGTAGCTAATGCCCCCTCCACTAACACATCAAAATCTTCTTCTATCATGTCAGCAACGTAACCGCTTAATGTCATCAGGAAACCTTTAGAAGAAAGTTCCCAGGCCATATCCTTCTTTCCTTTTAATGAAACCATTGAGTAGAAATTATCAATCGTTAACCCTTCCTGTTCTTCATTGCCCGTTACTAAAACTGCTGCGGCACCATCTGAAAACAACATACTGCTTGTCATATTATCAATAGTATGTTCTTTTTGAAAATGCAGGGTACATAGTTCGGTGCATACTATCAATACATTTGCCTTTTTATCAGCTTTGCAAAATGCATCAGCAATCTTCACCGCATGAATAGCAGCATAGCAACCCATAAAGTTCACAGAAGTTCGGAAGGTAGTAGCCGGTAAATTTAATAACTCAAGCAATTCAAGGTCAAGACCAGGTGCACTCATACCCGTACAACTTACCGTAATAAGATGTGTAATTGTTTGACCCGTAGTTTTCTCCATGCACTTTTCAATAGCATTCAACGAAAGTTGAGCGGCATATTGTTGGTACCATTGCATTCTTTTCTCCAATTTTGGAAAAGGTTCCAGGTTTTCTGTTGGGGAATAAAATGCCCATTCAGCCGCCGGTAAACTATAATCGGGAATAACTGAATAACGGGTGCCGATACCACCCTGCCGGTAGAGATATTTTAATTTTCGTTTATCGTCCTCATCAAGGGCATATACCCGTTGCATAAAATCAAGGATAACAGATTGCTCATGTTTATATGCCGGAACGGCTGTGCCAATGGATATTATTTTACTCAAAAAAACCTCCAGGTTAATAAGATGATAAATGCAATGTTCGTACAGGTAGCAGCAATCCAGTTCATCCGCATGGTATTTTTAAAATTAGCAGCTGTATTATTCTTCCTTACTAGTAAAAACCAGTTGATAAAATAAACGATAACCGGCACAAAAAGGATGCTAACAACCCATAATTTGTTTATTTCTTTTATACTGATAAAGAATTGTGCCATAAATATCCATGCAAATAAGTAAACAGTGGCACAAAATACAAAAGTACCGGTGTACCCCAGTTTATAACTGATTGTAGCCACTCCATCTGCCAGGTCCTGTTTATGCTGATAGATTTGTGTGAGCGGATAAAACCCGCCAATCAATAAGGCGCAGATAACCATTCCCTGCCAGGGCACCCATATAGTAGTGTCTTTATTGCTTCCATGATAAACCAATGCAAACGTTAAAGCTCCCTGGAAAATAACAACGGTGAGATAACTAATCACAGGATATTTCTTCAATCTGATGCCACGGTAGCTATACGCTTTTGAAGCACCGATATATAATACAGCAACACCAGCAAATAAAGGGCTAATCAAAAAACTTAACCCGATGGCTGCAGTATCTAATACAATGGTAAGTAAAAAGAGTTGACGGGATGGGAGAGGTGGCTTCTCCAAACCACCAATGCTTTCTGTATCCCTGTCCATATAACTATTGTACCCATTACTGGCGGGATAAATTAATAAGTGAAGAATAAAAAAAATCAATGTTGCTTTTTCCCAGTTAATATCAGGTACTTGTGATATGGCAAAAAAATACAGGGGTGATAGAAAAAGAGAAAAAGGAATCCGCAGTAATTTAATCGTAGATGCTGAAAGCATATTGTCAGCCATGTTTTCTGTAAGATAGGCCGATAGAGTGATAAATTGAGAAAATATTCATCGAATGAATATCAGCAGATTTAATGTGACGAGTTTGGTGGAATCTCAAGTTAATTTTATTTGCCCGTGGCTTTGCTGTCAATAATGGTTGCTAAATCTTCTGGCATAAAGTAAAGGTAAATGAATGACTGTTCCGGTTACCTGGGGGCTACTGTTATTTTATGTATGTATTAATTCAATGGCCTTATATTTGAAAGACATTTATTTGTCGTAACTTCTCTATCCCAAAAAGCTCCACAAAACTCTAAACAATTAAATATGTCTACTAAAAAGAAAACGGCCAGACCAGCAGCAAAAAAGAAAGTTGCAGTTGCAAAAAAAAATATTCGTAAAAAAGCGACGGCTAAGAAAAAAGAAGTGGCTAAAAAAGTAAAGAAAATTAGTAAAAAAGTTTCCGCCAAGGCTACTAAGCTGGTGAAGAGAACAGTTAAAAAAATAACTTCTCCCGGCAATAAAAAAGCGGCTAAAAAAGCGGTGGCCAATGTAAAAAAAGTGGCTAAAAGAGTAGCTGCCAAAATAAACTCACCGGAAACCAGGAAAGCGGTTAACAAAGCAACCGTTAAAGTAAAGTCAGCGGTTAAATCTGCGATAGCCAAAGTATCTTCACCCGAGACGAAGCAGGCATTGATTGCAGCAGTGGGCAAAGTTAAAAAAGCTGTGAAAGCGACTGTTGCCAAAGCAACATCCCCCGAAACAAAAAAAGCCGTAAAAAAAACTGTAGAAAATGTCAAAGCCTCTGTAAGCAGTGCAATCAGGAAAGTTACTCATAAAGCACATGAAATAAAAGAATCAATATCACATAAGGCAGAGGAAACAATTGAAAAGAATATCCCCGCAGAAACAATAGAATCGGTACAGGAAGACAGGGATGGCCAGGTTTATAATGTAAAACCCGAATCAGAAGAAAAGAAAGAAGACATAGAAGGGCCAATGATGTAATCATTATTCCGATCTGTTCGATGTTGATGTGGAAGTGACAGGAACCCTTGTAGGTACTGAGTAAACAGGTGCTGATACAGGCCTATTTGGTCTTTGTTGTATGTCGGGTGAATAATTGCTGCCATCGTTGTAGGTGATGACAAGTTATGGCCGGAGCAGTTTGTCATCATTCAGGGATGAGGCGAAGGACAGTCCGGTAATCGTATTGGATACCACCTGATTATTCTGGCGGATCATAAATCCTTTGTTACCGTACAGGATCATGTCCATAACAAGCAGGGTAACATTGACCCTGATCTCCGGTGTTTTTCTTTTAATTTTTATTTTTTGCCTGGCCACCTCAAATGAATCTACCCTCGGTTGATTATCACAGGCGGTGCTTGAATCATACCAATTATCAACTATGCGCTGAACTACCAGTTTGCCGGGCTCGTCATAATTATTTTCCAGGAAATCTGCATTGGTGGGGAATAAAACTAATTCCGCTGAAGCAATCCGGGTTGGGTCTTTCAAGATCAACGCCGGCAGTGAATCATAATTGAACTGCAACAAGGAGCGAAACTCCTTTTGAACTTGGTTTTCTTTCAAAGCTGCTGCAACAAGAAAAGGTGATTTTTCACCTGCTTGCTGGTTAGTATTCGATACCATAACAGTTTTTGCAGGAAAATCACTTCTTAATGTCAATTTCTTGATCGTCTGTGCCAGGCCGGC
>JAJAZO010000218.1 GCA_026785745.1 Chitinophagaceae bacterium
ATCTTCACATTTAAAACCCGGCGGACATTTATTAATTAATAGCTGGTCCATTGCGGAAATAGCTTTTAAGGATTTTAAAGGAAAAAGCTGGAGCCGGCTTGGCGATGTAAAATTTCTTACTGACAGTAAACTGCTGTTCCATCCTACCCGCATCGAAACGGAAAGTGAAACTATTTTCCCCGATGGTAAAACCGAAACTAAAACCGGTATTGATTATATATTTTCCATTAATGAAATGGAAGCCATGCTGAAACAGGCTGGCTTACGTCTTAAAGAAGTGTACAGTATTCCCGGACGTAAGAAATTTACCGTAGGCGAACCCAGGGCTTACCTTGTTGCAGAAAAAGTATAATTCAATTTTTCGTAACTTGTTCTTTATTAAGGCTGTTCATTATGAAAAAATTTCTCCTTTTCTATTGTCTTTTCTTTTTTTCGGGAAAAATTTTTTCCCAGACATGGGCGGAAAATATTGCACCGGTGCTTTTTTCAAAATGTGCATCCTGTCACCGGCCTGAGGGGATTGCGCCATTTTCGCTATTAACTTATACAGATGCTTTTAATTACCGGGTTTCTATCAGCAATGCCGTTTCAACAAAGCACATGCCCCCATGGCCACCGGATGATAGCTATGTTCACTTTACCGGTGCAAGAACACTGAGCACTGCGGAGATAAGCTCTATCGTAAACTGGGTAAATAATGGAGCAGCATCAGGTAATATTGCTAATGCACCTGCACCACCACCACCGGTAACCAATTCGCTTGGTACAGCAGATACCGTATTGAAAATACCAAACTACACCAGCACTGCATCCACTTCCGATATTTATCAATGTTTTGTTTTACCGTTGCGTTTGGCAAGTGGAAAATTTGTTTCTGCTATTGAAGTAGTACCCGGCAATACTGCCATAGTGCATCATGTGCTGGTGTACCAGGATACAAGTGCTAACCATGCTGCCCAGTTGCTGGACAATGCAAGCCCTGGCCCCGGCTATACAAGTTTTGGGGGCATAGGAATCAACAATCCTATTTTAGTGGATGCCTGGGTACCCGGAACTTCTGTAAAAAAATTGCCCACCATTTTTGGGAAAAGGATTTATGCCAACTCCGACCTGGTAATACAGGTTCACTATCCTGCTGGCAGCAGTGGTCGGCTCGACAGTACCAAAGTACGGTTGTATTATAATAATAACACAGCTGCAAGAGATATAAGGATAGAGCCAATACTTAATCATTATGCACCCACATTGATAAACGGGCCATTGAGTATTCCGGCTAACCAGATAAAAACTTTTGAAGAACGTTTTTTATTACCAACGGGTATAAAGGCAACTATATTAACTGTGGCTCCGCACATGCACCTGATTGGTCAGTCTATTAAGAGCTATGCCATCAAACCAACAGGTGATACGATACGTTTTATTAATATTCCAAATTGGGATTTTCACTGGCAGGGACAATATTATTTTCAGCGGCCGGTAATTGTAGATGGGGGAAGTACATTGAAAGCATTTGCTACGTATAATAATACGTCGTCTAATACACATAATCCAAACTCACCACCACAAACGGTAAATCTTGGTGAAGCAACAACAGATGAGATGATGCTGGTCTATTTTGCATTTACCCAATATCAGCCAGGCGATGAGAATATTATAATAGATAGCAGTTTGTTGACAACATCCGTGGGAAACCCGGCAATGCCAATAAAACAATTAAACATCTTTCCCAACCCGGTAAATAACTATCTGCAATTTCAAAATCCCGGCCAGCACAATAATGCAAAGCTGGCAGTATGGGATATGGCAGGCCGGAAAGTGTATGAAGCCGATGTAACACACCAGTTATTTATAAACGTTTCTACACACAGGTGGGCTAACGGAGTTTACAGAGTGTATCTGCAAACCAAGGAAATCGTTTATGCTGGTAAGATTGTAGTGCAGCATAAGTAGCGCAGTAAAAGGTATTCATTTTCTGATTTGATTCCTCTTCTTTAAAATTTGCGGATAATTGACCTTCGTCGTGAGGCTATGGGGGATAAAAACAAACCCCGGCGTTATGAGGACCGGGGTTGAACGTTACTGTTATGAAAAGAAAAAGATTTTTAAGCATTACGCTTCATAAGAACAGGGTTAATGGTTTTTGGTTTTTTCAGTTGGTATTGGATCTATTAAAAACGGGACAGTTGCATTTAAAATTTTAAAAATTGAAAGTTGATTGGCCGGTAGAGTGTCTCCCGGTAAAGACCGGGTTTGGTTTTTTAAAGGATTCTTGGAAATTATTTTGGACGGTTCTGGACATTTTGGATGAGAAAGATAAGACAGTCATCCGTGTCAATCAACTTTCGATACAAAAGTATATCCACATAGGTATGTTAACAAGAGCATAACTGCCCTATTTGCTATCTATGGTTTTTACTGTTGCCATCGTAGAACTCTCATTTTTTGTATCGTATAGTTTCGTTTATCGCTTAAGGTGGTGGTACTTTCCGCAATGTTGAAATTAAGTAGTTTTCCTATGGTATATGTTGCAGGAATTTTCCAACTTGCACCTGAGAATAAATACTAAATCCTAATTTTTTATTAATAATCCATTTCATGAAAAACCCAGACACTAACGCAGTAATTAAAGTAGCGATTGCCGATGATCATGCACTCTTCCGGACCGGTGTAAAAACCTCGCTGCAAAGCCGCAAAGACATACAGATGGTAGCGGAGGCCGAAAACGGTATGCAATTGTTAAACTTGTTGCGCCATATTCAGCCCGATGTAGTCTTATTAGATATCCAGATGCCAATCATGGATGGATTAACTACATTACCTGAAATCAAGAAATTATATCCAAATGTAAAAGTGATTATGCTGTCTATGCATAATGACCACTCGGTTATTTCCAGGATGATGGAGATAGGAGCTAACTCTTACCTTACAAAAGAGTCAGGGTCAGATATGATATACGAAGCAGTAAGAGCTGTATATGAGAACGATTTCTTTTTCAATGAACTTACCAATAAAGCATTGCTGAGTGGTTTGCGTACAAAGCGTACTGCCGAATCATCTATGCCGCAGGATGTACAGTTAACAGATAAAGAAGTAACCATCCTGAAGCTGATGTGTGATGAAAAAAGCACTAAAGAGATTGCAGACATTGTGGACCTTAGTCCGAGAACAGTAGAAGCTATCCGGGATAAGCTGAAAACAAAAACAGGCACCAAATCAATGGCTGGCCTGGTAATGTATGCAGTAAAAGCCGGGTTACTGGAACAAGCATCATAATTTTTATGGCAAGCATATTGAGCCATTCTGCCGTAGGCGGGATGGCTTTTTTTATTTTACTTTGAACAAATGAACAGTATTTGTTTCAATGGTAAAATACTCCCGGCTGATGAACCGGTATTACTGGTTTCAAACAGGGGCTACCGGTATGGTGATGGGCTGTTTGAAACGATGAAAGTATCAACTGGCCGGATATTATTGGAAGGCTATCATTTTGAAAGGCTTTTCTCAGGACTTTTGCTACTAAAGTTTGATATACCCGGTCTGTTTACAAAAGAAAAACTCCGCCAACAGATACTACAACTTTGTAAAAAGAATGGGTGTGAAGAATTGGGTAGGGTCAGGTTGTCTGTTTTTCGGGGCAATGGTGGCTTGTATGATGAGGACAAAGCCTTGCAATATGTGATTGAAAGCTGGTCATTAAATGAATCGGCCAATAAGTTTAATGACAATGGGCTGGTCATTGATGTGTACCCCGATGCAGAAAAAAGTAGTGATAAATTTTCCAACCTTAAATCGGCGAACTTTCTGCCTTATTCTATGGCAGCACAATATGCAAAAGAGAATAAATTGAATGATTGCCTGGTGCTAAACAATTCCGGCGGTGTTGCTGATTCAACAATCGCCAATTTATTTATCATTAAAGAAGGAGTTGTAATTACTCCCGGTTTGGAAGAAGGATGTGTAGATGGAGTAATGAGGCGGCATTTATTGACTCAGCTACATAGTGCAGGAATGGAAACAACGAAAGCTTCTGTTACTGTAAGTGATATCAGGAAAGCAGATGAAGTTTTCCTTACTAATGCCATCAATGGCATCCGCTGGGTGCGGCAGTTCAAAGATAGAGAATACGGAAATAGTCAAACTATTGAAATTTATAGAAAACTTATTCAAACAATTTCCAACTAAAAATGTTTTTTCACTATTAATAACTTTTATAATACTCCTTTAGGGGATAGGGGAATGAAACCAATGGTGAATATATTTTGGTTCCGACG
>JAJAZO010000219.1 GCA_026785745.1 Chitinophagaceae bacterium
ATAAACGTATGTAAGGAATTTGGCATCAGCTACATGGAAGTAAGCGATGGGTCTATCAATATTCCGCATGCCGAAAAGTGTGGTTATATCGAAAAACTCATCAAGCATGGAACGGTTTTAAGTGAAGTGGGAAGTAAAGATGCTGCACATATCCTTCCACCGTACAAATGGATTGAATTGATGAAGGCTGAACTGGAAGCCGGCTCTGCCTATGTAATAGCAGAAGCAAGAGAAGCCGGTAACGTTGGTATCTATCGTGGCAGTGGTGAGGTAAGAGAAGGCCTGGTACAGGAAATACTTACACAGATACCCGCTGAAAAAATAATTTGGGAAGCTCCTCAAAAAGCACAGCAATTATATTTTATTGAATTAGTGGGTTGCAATTCCAACCTGGGTAACATTGCACCATCAGAAGTAATACCATTGGAAACAATGCGTATCGGTCTCCGTGGTGATACATTTGATTTATACCTTGATAAAAAGGAGAAAGCCTGATGAGGTTGTTCGGACTAATCGGTTATCCACTGTCTCATTCTTTCTCTGAAAAATATTTTACAGAAAAGTTTGAGCAGGAAGAGATAACTGAATGTCGTTACAATTTATTTGCAATAAAAACGATAGACGAGTTACCAATCTTACTGAGGAATAATCCTGAGTTGGAAGGGTTAAATATCACCATACCGTATAAAAAACAGGTACTCCCTTTTCTTGATGCTTCTAACATTCCTGACGGATTAGATGCCTGTAATTGTATCAATATAACAGGTGGTAAGTTGGTTGGGTATAATACAGATGTAACAGGGTTTGAAAAAAGCTTAAAACCATTGCTGAAATCGTATCATAAAAAAGCACTGGTACTGGGAAATGGCGGAGCTACCGCAGCAGTAGCATTTGTTTTGCGAAAACTGGGAATAAGTTTTGACATAGTTAGCCGTAAAATTCATGATAACTCCACATTTACATACAAGGAGATTGATAAAAAAGTGATGGAGGAAAATACAGTCATCATCAATACAACACCAGTTGGACTTTATCCAAATACAGAAGCCTGCCCGGACATTCCCTACAAATTCATTGGTGAAAGTCATTTGCTCTATGACCTGGTATATAATCCGGCTAAAACAGTATTCCTGCAAAAAGGAGAGGAGAATGGAGCAACTATAAAGAATGGCGAAGAAATGCTGATACTACAGGCAGAAGAAAGCTGGAGAATCTGGAATGGTTAGTTGTGCCTGCTACATTATTATTTACTGACCAGCTTAGCTCTTGCTTCTTCCGGCACAGCTACAATCTTTTTTTTCTCGTAGTCGTAACAAATCATCCCGGTTTTGGCAGTAGCTACTAAAATTATTTTGTCACCCGGCATTTGCCTGATTACCCCGAGTTTATAAAATAAGTCAAATCCTACTTTGGAAATATCACCCGCCTTTACATCCACAATCACTGCATCGCCATAAAATAACTCTTTTTTAAATTCTATAGCTACGTTTGCCATCAGCATACCAGTACCTGCAAAATTCATTTCGGTATAGCCGAGGTATTTAAAGAACTGCATTCTTGCCTCATGAATAACAGTCAGCACTGTATCATTACCAACATGGCCGCCATAATTTATATCAGTAATACGAACAGGTATCTCACAGGAAAAAGAAAAGGTATCGGGCAAATCAATTTTTATTCTTGCCATGCAAAAGTGTTTGCAATAAAATTAGGAAAACAAGTCAGAACAAATTAATTATCCTGCATACAGTCCAACAGGCTGAGGATGTCTATAAAGCTATTGGAGGAATGGTTGATGGAAGGGTTCCCAAGGATATCTCTCCATTTTTTCATCTGGTCAACACAATCTTTATCCTGTAACTCGCCTGATACACAGCATACAAGTTCCTTAAGTTTTTTAGACATACGGATAATGTTACCGTCTGGTGTCATCAGCATAACATAGCGGTTAGAAACGTCCATTGATGGAGTTTCCTCTGGTTCTATATCCAATCCCCTGGTGCCGGTAGGTTCGTAATCGTCAGCAACAAAAAAGAAATAGGCTGCATTTTTTATTTTGCTCCTGGTAACATTTCCATCTAATTTGGCAAAGGTTTTTTTACTGGCTTCTAATGCTGCATCATTCCTGGCTTCTTCCATCGAAGCGGCAACATCGGTTACAGCAATATCTTCATCAGTAAAATTCGTCGTGTTATTTGTTGGGGTGTTTTCTGCTGGTGCAGTTGTTTGACCATGAGATAAAGTTGTATCGGCTGATTTATTATTGAATAAACTAATTCCACCCCATGCTAAAAAACCAAGAACTACTGCAGCGGCGGCATACCTCAGGAAGGGAGAAAACCTTCTGTGCTCAGGTACAGCAGCTTCATGTTCAGCATACAGCGATTTTTTTATTTTATTCCAGACAGCAGCAGGGGGCACCACTTCTACAGCACCAAGCTTAGCAGCATAATCATTTACAAATGCCGGTTCGTCTAATGCAACAGCAATACCCTGCCATACATGAGCCGGTGGAGTTACCTGAATATTGTGAAGCGTTGAAGGAAATTTATTGATGAGTTCCGACTCGTCTAATTCAGCGGCAATCTTTTCCCATACACCAGACGGCGGGGGCACTTCGAAGTTGTACATTTTATTTTGTAATCCGCTGCTCATTATTTTGATCTTACACCTCTTTGCTTGTCAATAAAAGTCCTTACCATGTCTTGTAGTATCACTTTGGCTCTTGATAACTGCGACTTGCTTGTTCCTTCGCTTATGTGCAGCATGTCTGCAATTTCTTTATGCGTATAACCTTCTACCACATACATATTAAAAACGGTGCGGTACCCCGGCGACAGTTCCTGTACCAATGCCAGTATATCTTTCTCAGCCAATTCATCCAGTACAGAAGTGTATTTGCCTTCGATGGTGTTCTCTTCTTTTTCTGTTACCGGCATCAGGTAACGTTTGCGACGAAAATGTTCGATGGCTGTGTTTACAAAAATTCTTCTTACCCATCCTTCAAAAGAGCCTTCGCTGCGAAAACTGTCTAACTTTTTAAAGATCTTGATAAAACCTTCCTGCAATATGTCTTCAGCTTCTTCGGCATTACTGGCATATCGCAGGCAGACGGCATACATTCGGGGGGAGAACCGGCGATACAGTTCTTCCTGCATTCTCCGGTTACCTTCTATGCATCCTCTTAATAGGTCGCTTTCGGGAATATTTTGGTTGCGTTCGGGTGTCAAAATCAGTGGTTTGTTTATAAACTATTCAAAAATGCTACCAGTTTTTCGGTGGCCTTCTTTCTATGGCTGAATTGGTTCTTTTCTCCCATGTTCATTTCGGCAAAAGTTTTAGTTGAACCGGTTGGTATAAACACCGGATCGTACCCAAAACCCTGTCCTCCCCGTTTATTGTCAATTATTTGGCCGTCACAAAT
>JAJAZO010000220.1 GCA_026785745.1 Chitinophagaceae bacterium
AAGAAATGCTTTTCCCCAATGCCATGGCTATTAATACGAGAGAAGAACTGGAAGAGGAACGGCGTTTATTTTATGTAGTTATTACAAGGGCCAAGCAACGGCTCTGGATTACTTATGCCAATACCCGTTATCGCTTTGGCCAGTTGGTACAAAACGAGCCATGCCGTTTTATAGAAGAAGTGCCGGAGCAATATATGGACAGAAGTTTTGCCGGAGGCGGTGCCAAAAACCAGTTGGGCGGCAGCCAATGGAATAAAGGATCTGCATTTGAAAGGATGAGAGCAAAGAATGTGGATGATGGTGAGTCAGGAAAAGTAAGTCAGCAATCAGGAACCTATTATAATTCGGGTCCGGCGGCATCTAAATCAGCACCATCTTATTTACCGCCTAAAGGGTTACCGGCAAAAGTAAAAGAACATGTGCCATCTGCCGATTTTGAAGCCAGTGATACCTCTACCTTGAAAGAAGGGCAAAAAGTGGAGCATCAAAAATTTGGTTTTGGTGAAGTGATGAAACTGGAAGGTGCGGCGCATAATCCAATTGCTACCGTAAAGTTTGAGCATAATGGCGAGAAGAAGATTATGCTGAATTATGCGAAGCTGCGGATAGTGGAATAGCTATTGTTTTTCTACTGCCGATTGAATATACTCTTCAATAGTTGTCGGGGTCAATCCAAACTGTGCAATACTGTCTTTCGCATTCATTGTTTCGTCTGATTTTTCAGTATATATGCTAAACTTCATTATACGGGCAATGCCAGGGTGAAAAGGGGTTAACAAAACAGAGAACACTTTTAAGACACCAACAGGCACATGACTAGTTTTGGGTTTAATGTTTAGTGCTTTTCCAAAAAGAGCTGCTATTTCATTCCGGCTGATATTTTGCGGACCGGCGACTGCAATTATTTTATTATAATAGTTTTGGTTCAATGCAATAATATCAATAGCAGCAACAACATCTTTTGCAGCAATAAAATTTGTAGGGTTATTTCCTAAGCCAAGAATGGCGGTCTTCCCTTTTTCAACAATATTTTTTCCAAGCAGGTTGTACACATGCCATTCCATAAAAGCTGGTAGGCGTAGGATTGTATAATTTAATCCACTGTTTATTATATACTGCTCAATTAGATATTTGGTCCTGAAAAAATCAACTGGATGATCAGGAGAAGCTGTGGAGCTGGAGGTGTAAATAAAATGGGTAACACCTGCCCTTTTTGCTTCTTCCACTAAAAGTTTGTGCCCGGCTTCATCTACTGTTGCAGATTTATTTTTTCCTTTACCCAGCATTCCATGGGCCGCTGTGAGAACAACATCAATTCCATTGAAAATGCCGGTAATCGTTGCAGCATCAGTCAGGTCACCCGTTATTACAGCAGCACCTTTCTTTTCCAGGTTAATAGCTTTGTCTTTATTTCGTACAAAGACAGTTACCTGAAAACCTTTTTCCAGAAAATGAATGGCGGCGGCATTTCCTAAAACACCAGTGCCACCGATAATAAGCAGGCGAGGCATATCGGTATGAGTTTAGTGGTTAAGTTACAATAAATAAATGAATCTGGGGTAAAACTTGAATTAACAAAATACAACAAGACGGATATTTATATTTGTTTGATAATTTTCTTTTTTAGCCAGCCGCCACATGTTGACCGCCAAACAAAAAAAACAAACCCGGAAAATAGTTATTACCGGGGTAGCCGCAATAATACTTATTACCGGAAGCTGGCTGCTGTATCAGCAACTAAAATACCGCAAAGCAAAATTCACCCGGTATCCTGAATTTGGTATTAACATACCGGAGAGCTATCCAATACATGGCATAGATGTTTCCAAATATCAGTCGTTGATAGCCTGGGAAGAAGTGAAGGCCATGAAGGTTAAAAACATTCAATTGGGATTTGCATTTATAAAAGCTACGGAAGGCATTGGAAATACAGACCCGCATTTTAAACGAAACTGGAAAAAAACAAAAGATAATGAGATTATCCGGGGAGCTTATCATTTTTTTATCGGCTCGAAAGATGGAAGAATGCAGGCGGAAAATTTTATTGATAAAGTAGAGCTGGAACCGGGTGATATGCCGCCGGTATTAGATGCTGAACAACTGAATGGCGCAACAGCAGTACAACTAAGAAAGGAAATGAGAAAATGGTTAGAGATAGTAGAGAACCATTACGGGGTGAAACCGATTATATATACCAATGTAGATTTTTATGAAAGGAACCTGGGTAGTGAGTTTGACGGCTATCCATTATGGGCGGCTCATTATTACCAACCAGGGAAGCCCCGCATCAACCGGGGTTGGGTTTTTTGGCAACATAGTGATGAAGGCCGGGTAAATGGTATTGTTTCTAAAGTTGACTTCAATGTTTTTAATGGAGATTCAGCAGACTTTAAAAACTTGCTGATTGAATAGCAATGTAGCGGCCTGGTTTTTAAATGCAGTAACTTGTTGCTCTGAAACAATAGTTGTATGGAACAGAATTGGGATCCGGGGGTTAAAGAATTCTTCGTCAAAATTCTTAACTCTATTGCCTTTGAACTTTTTTGGATGATGGCCTGCGCTACAGCCGGTATTTATTATGAATTGGGCTATACCAATGGCAAGCCGCTTATTTATACCATTCTTTTCTATGCCGGAATGGCTGTCAGCCTTTTCTTCCTCGTTCGTTATTTATACAAAACCTGGAAAAGCGACTGAGTAAATAACTTTTTTCTTTCTCAAACGTCTGATTAAAAATACCCGGTGTTACGCAACACAACATAAATAAAAGAGCTATTTTAGAAACTCATTACAAACTCTATGGAGCTAAAGCAAATAAGCAAATGGTTTATAATTACCGGAACGTTGATAATCTGGGCAATTAAATTTGTCGTCCGGCCTATGCACTTGTTTGATGACCCCACCCGGTTCTTTTTAAATATTGCTCCTAACCTGCTGGGTTCATTTTTAATTCCATTTGGAGCCTACTGGTTTTTTAGTGGCCGCAACTTTTTAGTGGCCCGGGTTTTTAAAATAGAAACACCGTACGATCTTCGCCTTGTTTGCCTGCTTGGTTTTGGAATGCTGATAGTAAATGAATACCTGCAACTGATTCCCTTCTTTGGCCGCACCTTTGATTACAATGATATTCTTTTTTCTTCGGTAGGATTACTGGCTTCTTCTTTTGTTTTTAGCAGGCTTCAATCCCGCAAACTGCGAAACTATCAGCCGGAAACTAATTAATTTTTAGAATCCAGGATGATTGGTGCATTTCCTTTTCCCATTATAATCACTTTTGCGTTTGGAGATTTTGCCAATTCCAGGTAAGCCTTTATCTGTTCATATTGTAATTGCTGATCTGTAAGCCCGATATTGATGATACGTTGATAATCGGCGATTCCCTGAGCCTCTACCCTTTTTCGTTCAGCTTCCTGTTTTTCTTTTAATAATACAAACTGCATCTTTTGTGCATCCTGTTCGGCATTTATTTTTTGCTCGATAGTTACTTTTACAGACTGGGGCAGGGTAATATTCCTTACCAGTAATTGTTCCAGTATCAAACCTCTTTTTTTAAAATCTTCATCAATGCTTTTAAAAATTCGTTGTTGAAACTCATCTCTTTTATTGGAGTATAGTGATACCGCTTCATAATAAACAGAGTTATCCCGGATTTTGGTTCTGGTCAACGGACGAACAATTTTATCGGTATAATCAACACCCGTTTCCCGGATAAGACGAGGGGCTTCAGATGGAAGAAGTTTGTATAATACGGTAAGGTCAATGGTAACTTCCAGTCCATCTGAAGTCAATACACGGATAGCATCATCACCGGTTTGGTTTCCTTCGTCTTGGACACCACTCATGGTATAGTTCTGCGTTTTTATATCTAATCGTTGTACCTCAACAAAAGGATTGATAAAATGTAAACCGCTGCTCAACACATCATTCTGAACTTTTCCGAATAAGGATTTAACACCTATTTGCCCGGCATTAATCTGTACTATACATTTTGTCAGAAATCCGATAAGCATCAGCGCTATGGCGATGCTGCGGATAACTTTTGCAAACCGGCCAACCTGTTGATTGTTTTGCAAGGCAAAGCCTGCAATTAAAAGGAGTATGCCAAGGATTATTAACGCCATAATTTATTTTTTTAAATATGAAAGTAGTCAACTATTAGCTGCTATGGTCTGAAACAATAACCCAACGGCCATTTATTTTCCGAAACAATAAAGTGTAGTGCCCTCCCACATCTCCGATGGAACGTTTCAAAAACCAGTTCCCGGTGATGTGGTAATATTGTTTCGATAATTTTTTCACCTGTATCAGGGTAAAAATAAGCTTACCCATTGCGGCTGTATCGGGATAACCTTTTTTATAATTGTTTAATGTATTGGACCAGCCGTAAGTAACGCCACTCTTTCCGATAAACATCAGCGAATCATTTTCCCAATAGCCATTCATAAAGTTGTCAATATCTCCCCTGTTCCAGGCGGCAGTTTGCTCTTGAAGAATATTTCTGATAGCTGTTTCACTTTTTGACTGCGCAGAAGATTTTAAAACACAAAAAAGGATAAATAGAAAAAAAGATGGTTTCATATGCTGTTTCATCAAGAAAATGAAGGTAAATCAAAAAGCAGGGAATGCAGTTTTTCTCCCCTTTGAGATATGAATTAATGCTCACAATCATCACTGTGGGCATGATTATGCACCCGGCAATATTTGTAATTAAGAAGATGGGCAATAATAATCAGTATAACAGCCGGTACCAGCAACCATGTTTCAAACCAGATAAAGAATTGCTTAAGTACCAGGAAAATAAAACCAGCAAAGAAAAGCGAAAGCGGCAACAGGCTGTGGTGATGTTTTTTATAACCATGATACAGTGAATAAGTACCAATACATAAAGCAAGCACTATCATCCCCACTTCAAAACCCGTATTATGAATAATGTTGATGCCAAATAAGGGCAGACTGCTTAGAAACAAAGGCAGCAGGGCACAATGAATGGCACAGGCCAGTGAGGCCCCGATTCCTAAAGCATCCCAGTTAATTTTTAATTTCATGAAGAGAGCAAAGGTATTAAAAAAGCAACACTGTTGCAAAAGAAAGTAACGGATCGCTTCAGAACATTTTAATGGGTAATTATAACGGAGTTCGCATCCTACCTTTGCACGGCAAATAATAAATATGTCAAAAAAACGATTATTTTATATAGGGTTCTTTGTAGCGTTGGCATTGATTTTTTACCTCGTACTTACATTGATAATCCCGGGTTTCGGCAAGGTAAAATCACCCCCCGTCAGTTTTGTAAAACCTTTTTCTTTTACCAACCAGGATGGAAAAGTAGTAACTGAGAAAGATGTGGCTGGCAAAGTGTATGTAGCGGAATATTTCTTTACGCATTGCGAAGGTATTTGCCCCATAATGAATAATAATATGCGTTTAGTTTATGAAGAGTTTAAAAACGATAGCAATTTTATTATTCTTTCCCATACCTGCGACCCTGACCGGGATTCTGTTGGGCAAATGAAATATTATGCCGACTCCATGAAAGTGGATACAAGGCGATGGATTTTTTTAACTGGAGGAAAGCAGAGTTTGTATGATGCTGCGAGGGTAAGCTACACTATTGATGACCCTGTTAATAACCTGAAGAGTTTAGATGACCAGTTTATCCATTCCCAGTTTTGGGCATTGGTAAATAAGAAAGGAGATGTGATGAAAATCTACGACGGACTAAAAGAAAGCGAAGTAAAGAGCCTGATAAAGGCTGCCCGTCGTTTGCTAAAGGAAGAGTAGCGAACTATTAATGATGCATTTTGTTTTTAGATTTGTAATTAATTATGTCTGAGAAAACGGCAATACAAATAGATAACCAGGTAGGTGAATTGCTGAAAAAAAACAGCCTCAGCGTTACCGGTAGCAGGAAAAAAATCCTGCAACTTTTCCTCGAGCAACCCGGTGCATTGGCGCATGGTGATATTGAAAGAAAAGCCGGTGAAAAATTTGACCGGGTAACAGTGTACCGCACACTGCAAACTTTTGTTGATAAAGGCATTGTACATACCATACCTACAGCAGATAATTCCATTCGCTATGCGCTGTGCAAAGATGAATGCTCGGAAGGCCATCATCATGATCATCATATTCACTTTGTATGCAGTAACTGCAACAATACTTATTGCCTCGATGATGTGGTAACAGCGGAAATAAAACTACCTAAAGGCTACTCAGCCGAACATGTAGAAGTAGTAGTGGAAGGAGTTTGTAAGAACTGCAATTAAGACACCCTGTCCCTATCCTTCGTTAAGCTCAGGAGAAACTTATATCTAAAAACTTTTTGTTTTGTAATGTTGTTTAAAGAAGGATACTTGAGATAAACAACGAGCATGATTTATAAAACCATTTGCTCTTATGCTTTATGCTAATATATTAGCTTAGCGGTCTAAGTTCCCTTGGGCAAAAAAAAGCCCCGGTGTAGAGACAGCGGGACTTATTGGTTAAGGCTCTGATTAGTAGCTATGTAAAAGTGCGGTTACCTGCACTTGTATTTTCTGATTCAAATGTAAGTGCTGTTCACCATATTTCCGAATTTATGGTATACCCCATTCGTGGTATTTTTTATGTTTCCAGGTTATCTGCTTCTTTTTTAACAAACTGCATTAGTCCGCTGATATGGGCCGGCGAAAGATCGAATTGTAAACCAGCGGCTTGAAACAATTCGGGCAATGTCTTAGTGCCACCCAGTTTTAATGCTGTTATATAATTAGTAAGAGCTGCTTCCGGATTTTGTTGGTATTGCTGCCACAATCCTATTGCTCCCAGCTGTGCAATTCCATATTCGATATAATAAAAAGGGACTTCAAATAAATGCAACTGACGTTGCCATCCAAATCTTCTGTATTCTTCTAATCCTTCAACATCAATAACCGGCGAAGTAAATTCTTCCAGTATGTTTAGCCACTGATCAGCTCTTTGCTCTTCTGTATGTGTTGGGTTTTCATACAGCCAGTGCTGAAACTTATCAATGGTGGCCACCCAGGGAAACAGGGTAATTACTCTTTCCAATTGTTGTTCTTTGGCACGGGTAAGCTCTTCTTTATTATCAAAGAAAACTTGCCAGTGGTTCATGCTGAATAGCTCCATAGACATACTGGCCACTTCTGCTATTTCAGTTGGATATTCTTTAAACCCCGTTAAAGCTAATTCATGTGCCAGGAAAGAATGAATAGCATGACCGCCTTCATGTACCATCGTTGTTACATCATCTAACTGACCTGCCGCATTCATAAAAATGAAGGGAGCACCGCTTTCTGCTAATGGGCAGTTGTAGCCGCCGGGGGCTTTGCCTTTCCTGCTCTCCAGATCAAGATGACCCATTGCTCTCATCTTTCTAAGACAATCTCCAAAGAAAGATTTTCCATCAGGTTCTGCGGACATCTCATCAAAACAGGCAATAGTTTTTTCTGTCAGTTGTTCTCCGTTTGTAAAAGGACGAAGCGGCTGAATGCCGGATGGTTCTGCTTCCACATCCCATGGGCGAAGGGTATCTAAGCCAAGTTTTTTCTTCTTCGTTTCATAGATCTGGTTTACCAATGGCATCACATGCAGTTTCACAGCTTCATGAAACTTGTAGCAATCTTCTTTGCTGTAATCAAACCGTCCAAGCTCCACGAAACGATAATCCCGGAAGTTTTCAAAGCCAGTATTAATAGCTACCTGGTGACGTTTTTGTAATAAAGAAGAAAACAAATCATTCAGTTCTTTTTTATCCTGCAATCTTCTTTCGTTTATTTTACGATATACCTCTTCCCGCAGGTTGCGGTCAGGGTCTTCCAGAAATTTAGCTGCTTGCTGCAAAGTGTATTCCTGTCCATTTACTTCTACCATCATTTTTCCGGATATAACACCAAACTGTTGTTGCATCACACCCAGCTCTGCCTGCAATGGAATGTTTGCTTCCCGAAATAATTCAATGTTCTTTTTTACATTTCGCAGGTAAGTAAAATATAGTGGCTGATCCAGTTCTTTGGTGAAAGGGCAATCAACTAATTTTTTATTCAGCTTGTCAGAGTAAGGCTGAATCTTAGGCTGTATCTCCATCATAAAAAAATTAAAAGCCTCTTCCAGTTCTTTATTCTCTGTGTCGCAGGTCATTTTTATCTGCCGCCAGCAGGCATCTTCGCTTATTACCGCTTCCAGTTCGCTGGCATCTTTCAGCCATTGTTCCAGGTCGGCAAGAGAATTGATTTTTCTTTCATCAAGATTTTTAAAATAAGGTTCAAGCCCTTCCCAATTGGTAACCGAAAAATTGGTTGGTAAAAAATGACGGGGCATTTTTTCTATATCCGCACTGTAATTCATAAACAGTAGTGTTTAAATTAAAAAAAGCTATTTCAAGAATATTTGAAATAGCTCGCAACTTGCAGCTAACAACTCGCAGCTTCTCTATTCCGCTTTCTTTTTTCTGGGAGTTTTCTTCGGAGTGGTGAGCTCAGTCGAACCAACTGTTACTTCAGCCGTAATGTCTTTTTTCTTCGCCGTAATTTTTTTAGCTGGTTTTTCTTCAACAACGGTTTCTATTTCTTCTGCCTCAGGCTCTTCTTCCGGAACTTCTGATAATACAATCTCTACATTGTTTTTCTTCAAAACATCAAACCATTTCACCATCTTCTTCATATCGCTGGCATATACCCTTTCAAAGTCCATATCAGGATATACTTTTTCGAAGTATTTTTTAACCGCAGCGGCATCTTTATCATCAGGTAATGAACCACCTGCTTTTTCCATTGC
>JAJAZO010000221.1 GCA_026785745.1 Chitinophagaceae bacterium
ACTAATGAAGCTGTTATTCCGATTGGCAACAAAGATAAATGGAATGCTACCACTCCATATAATAGCAACGATTTGCAGTTTGCTCCTTTCTTCAACAATCCTGAACTGGCTTTATATATGGACAGTTCACAATTTGGCGGTGCTGTTCCTTCATTAAATGATTTAAGAATTCAAACCCGTTCACTGGGTACGTATGATTTCAGAAATGGTAAACCCGGGTTGTATGTACTGAAAGGTTCACCAGCTTTGGCAGGAACTGCATTAGACGATGCAATTTTCGGAACAATCCTTTTACACAATGCAACAAGCCCCCGTGCTGTTGACCTTCTTCCCATATTTTATACTGGTGTTCCTAACCTTGCTCCTTATCAATTAGCCACCGGCAAAAACAATAATGTGCTGGCGGCAGGGAAACCTTTTATCAATAATTTTTTACCAACATTGGGCGATATGCTGCGGTTGAATATGGCTGTACCAGTTACACCAAGAACAGATCCAAAGTTCAGTTCGCTAGGTATTATACAGGCGGCGGTACTTGGATTAACAGACCCTGCTTATAATGGATCTGCCATGATGCAGTTTATTCCAAACATGGATGGATTTCCCAATGGAAGAAGATTGGAAGATGATGTAACGACTATTGAATTGCAGGCCGTAGGTGGTGTGGCATTAGCAGCAATTGGTTTGTGGTATGATGATTTTACAGGAACAGGAAGTCCTGTTACTAATAAACTGGTTCGTACTATCAGCTTTAAATCCGGCCCTACGCAGAATGATACTACGTTCCGTACAACATTCCCATATGTGCAGAATCCGTGGAGAGGATATGACTACACATTAAAAGCCAGATTCTGATGCTTCGTTAAACTCAGCATTATCTAATTAAACACTTGAAATAACTGAATTATGAAAAAAATTATAAAAATAGCAACGGTACTTGTAGCAGCTATCTGCTCAATGCAACAGACTGTGATGGCCTCATCACATCGTGAAGCTCCATTAATTTCCAACGATCCGTTGGCAGATAATACCGACCTGTATGCTTTTAAAAGTCCGACAGATGCGGAGAAAATAATTCTTATTGCCAATTATATCCCTTTTGAACATCCGGCTGGTGGCCCCAACTGGTATTCATTCGGTACCAATATCCGCTACGAGATTCATATAGATAATAAAACGTCCACAACAGGGGATGATATTATTTATCGGTTCACTTTTCAACAAACCAATGAGGATCCATCTACATTTTTTAATATCCGCTTAGGTAAAGAAAACCTGAAGACAACGTACACCTGCGAAAGAAGCATCAACGGTGGCAGCACTTTTACAGTTATTAAAACTGGTGGAATTGTTCCTCCCACTGATATTGGGCCCCGTTCTATTCAATCAGGTGTTGGTTTAAATTCACCAACTTACCAGGCATTGGTACAGGCAGCTATTACAACAGCTACAACTGGAGAAAGAATTTTCTGCGGTCCGATTGATGATCCTTTCTTTGTTGACCTTGGTGGCGCATTTGATGTGGGCGGTTTTCGCACCGCAGCACAGGGTGCAAGAGATGGCCTGGCAAAATTCAATTGCCATTCAATAGTAATTGAAGTTCCTGTTTCCACTTTGCAAAAAGATGGAAAGACCGTAGCACAAGCCGCTAATATACTGGATGGTGATTATACATTCGGAGTATGGGCTTCTGCCAGCCGTCCTCAAATCACAACATTAACGACTACAGGTGTTGCACCTACTGTTTCCGGAAGCTGGGTTCAGGTGTCAAGGCTTGGTATGCCATTAACGAATGAAGTAGTTATCCCTATTGGCAGCAAAGACATCTGGAATGGAACTAATCCTTACACAGGCGATGGTGCTTTTGTTCCTTTCTTCAGAAATCCTGAGTTGGCCTTATATATGGACAATTCTCAGTTTGGTGGTGCTGTACCGGGTTTAGCCCCGCTTCGTATTCAAACAAATTCGTTGGGTTCTTTTGATTTCAGAAATGGAAAACCTGGTTTATGGCCATTAAAAGGTTCTGCTGCTGTAGCAGGTACGGCTTTAGATGATGCTATTTTCGGAACTATTCTTTTACCCAATAATTCAAGCCCAAGAGCTGTTGATATTTTACCAGCATTTTATACCGGTGTTCCTAACCTGAGACCTTACCAGTTAGCAACAGGCAAAGGCGGTAATCCATTAGCTGCAGGTAAACCATTTATCAATAATTTTCTTCCCACATTGGGTGATTATTTAAGGCTGAACATGGCCGTACCGGTTACACCGCGTAACGATCCTAAATTCAGCTCACTGGGTATTGTGCAGGCAGCCGTACTGGGCTTGACCGATCCGTTGTATAATGGCTCTGCGGCCCTTCAGTTCATTCCTAATATGGATGGATTTCCGAATGGCCGGCGACTGGAAGATGATGTAACAACAATTGAATTGCAGGCTGTGGGTGGTGTTGTACTTGCTGCAATCGGTTTGTGGTATGATGATTATCCCGGTACAGGAAGCCCCGTTACTCCCAATCTTATAAATGTACTTTCTTTTAATGCCGGTGTAACAAAGAATGATACTGCATTTAAAACGAGTTTTCCTTTTGTGCAAAATCCCTGGAGAGGTTTTACTGGTAATAGTTATTCAGCACCTGCAAATCCAACACTGGGACTTACTTTACCAGAAGGTAATTTATTAGCTTATCCTAATCCGTTCCAGTCATCCGTAACCTTCCATTATAAAATCTCTTCACCAGGCGACGTAAAAATACAATTCTATAATGCCTCAGGACAAGTGGTGAAAGAAATAAGCCAAGGCACAAGACCAGCCGGTTTGCATTATGTAACAGTGAATGAAGCAAGACTTGCCACAGGCATTTAT
>JAJAZO010000222.1 GCA_026785745.1 Chitinophagaceae bacterium
ATGCCGGACCATACACATCTTTTATTAAGTCTCAGACCAAGCATTTTGATAGCAGACCTTGTCAGAGATATTAAAGCAAACTCCACTTCTTTTATCAAAGAAAAAAAATGGGTAAATAGTTTGTTTAGCTGGCAGGAAGGGTATGGGGCTTTCTCGTATCATAAATTGCAGGCAAAAGATGTCGTGAATTATATTCTTAACCAACCCGAACATCACAAGAAAACTTCATTTAAGGAAGAGTACCTTAAATTTTTAAGCGAATTTGAAATTGAATACGAAGAAAAATATTTATTTGAATTTTACGGTTAGAATAATATGAGTGCAGCAAAGAATAAAATATCAGCAGTAGGAGCTAATGATAACGGTTTGCATGGTCAATACAAGACATGGTTTCTGGACTATGCATCTTATGTAATTCTTGAAAGAGCCGTACCGGCTATTGAAGATGGATTGAAACCGGTACAACGCCGCATCCTTCATGCGATGAAGGAAATGGACGATGGACGTTATAATAAAGTGGCGAACATTATCGGGCAGGCCATGCAGTACCACCCACATGGTGATGCAAGTATTGGCGATGCACTGGTGAACATGGGCCAGAAAGATTTGCTGATAGATACACAGGGAAACTGGGGCGATGTAAGAACCGGTGATGATGCGGCAGCAGCCCGTTATATTGAAGCCAGACCGAGCAAGTTTGCATTGGAAGTGGCATTCAATGCAAAAACAACAGAATGGCAACTAAGTTATGATGGAAGAAAGAATGAGCCTGTGACTCTGCCTATGAAATTTCCATTATTGCTTGCACAGGGTGCAGATGGTATTGCAGTTGGATTGTCCACAAAAATCCTTCCGCATAATTTCTGCGAAATAATTGAAGCTGCAATAAAACATTTACGGGGCAAACGATTCGAATTGCATCCCGATTTTCTCACAGGAGGCATGATTGATGTAACCGACTACAACCAGGGAAAACGAGGCGGCAAAGTAAAAGTAAGGGCACATATAGAAGAGGTAGATAAGAAAACACTGGCGATAAAAAGTGTGCCGTATGGCGTTACTACCACTCAATTAATGGAGTCCATTGTAAAGGCCAACGACCAGAATAAGATAAAAATTAAGAAAGTAACTGATAATACAGCGGCAGAGGTTGAGATACAGGTTGATTTGGCTCCTGGCATTTCTCCTGATATTACGATTGATGCGTTATACAAATTCACCGATTGTGAAATATCCATTTCTCCTAATGCCTGTGTAATTGTTGGACACAAACCGGAATTTGTTGGTGTGCAGGAGTTGATGAAATTGTCCGTTGACAAAACCAAAGACCTGCTGGAACAGGAATTGAAAATTAAACTGAATGAGCTGCAGGAAAAATGGCACTATACTTCTTTAGAGAAAATATTCTTTGAGGAAAAGATATATAAGGAACTGGAGAAAAAACATGAAACATGGGATAAGGTGCTGGAAGGAATTGATAAGGCATTTATTCCTTTCAAAAAGCAACTGAAGAGGGATATTACAAGAGAAGATATTATAAAACTGACAGAAAAACCAGTACGCCGTATTTATAAATTAGATATTGATGAACTCAATGCGCAGATAAAAGGGCTGGAGGAAGATATTAAAGCAGTAAAACATGATTTGAATAATCTGGTTGACTTCGCCGTAGCCTATTATGAGAATCTATTGAAGAAGTACGGTAAAGGGAGAGAAAGAAAAACAGAGATCAGACAATTTGAAATAATTGAAGCAAAGAATGTGGCTATCGCCAATATCAAACTATATGTAAATCGGGAAGAAGGATTTATTGGTACAGGATTGAAAAAGGATGAATTGCTGTTTGAATGTTCTGACCTTGACGATATTATTGTTTTTGCCCGGCGGGGCATTATGAAAGTGATGAAAGTATCTGACAAAACGTTTATCGGGAAAGATATTCTTCATGCTGCCGTGTTTCAGAAGAATGATGAACGGACAACATATAATATGATTTATGCGGATGGAAAAGGAGGCAAGAGCTTTGCTAAACGATTTAATGTAACCGGTGTTACAAGAGAAAAAGAATACGATCTGACGAAAGGAGATGAAAAAAGTAAAGTACATTACCTGAGTATAAATGCAAACGGCGAAGCAGAAATCGTTAAGATTACACTTACACCCGGTTGTGCAGCACATAAAAAGGAACTTGAATTTAATTTTGCAGAACTGGAGATAAAGGGACGCAGCAGTATGGGCAACACCATTACCAGGTATCCTGTTAAATCTGTCCGGTTTAAAGAAGCTGGAAAGGCAACGTTGAGTGGACGAAAACTCTGGTTCGATGAAAAATTTGGTCGCCTGAGTGCAGAAGAAAAAGGAGTTTTTCTTGGAAGTTTTGAACCGGACGACAGAATTTTAGTTTTATACAATGATGGTAACTATGAAGTAACGGACCAGGAAATGACACAGAAGATTGACCCGGATAAAGTGCTGCATATTGGAAAGTTTGATCCCGATAAAATTATCACCGCCATTTATGTTGATAATGATAAGAAGCAATACATGGTGAAGCGTTTTAAAATAGAAACAAGTACGTTGAAAACCAGGTTCCTCTTTATTAAAGAAGGCGATGGTAACTATGTGGAAGCTGTAACTACTGATGAAGAACCTATACTGGCGATGCAACAAGGAAGAGGTGCACAGATAAGAAAAGCGAAACTGAAGATTGTGAAAATTGCCGAAGTAACGGGTTACAGAACTGTTGGAACCAAACTGGCAGATTACAGCAAGTCAACCGAAATGGAATGGGTGAAAGTAAAGGAAACTAACCAGGCAGAATTATTTAAATAGATATTATGATGGATCATTGGGAAATATTTGATGTATATAAAGCTCTGCTGGCAGTGGCAGCAGGTATTATATTGGGACTGGAAAGAGAAATGAAGGATAAAGTGGCAGGTCTAAAAACAATCACCATTATTTGCCTTGGTGCTGCATTGTTTGGAATTCTTTCTTACCGTATAGGTGGCGAAAATAACCCTACACAAATTGCTGCATATGTGGTTAGTGGAGTAGGCTTTATAGGGGCTGGAGCAATTTTTAAAGATGGCTTTTCTATTTCTGGCCTAACCACTGCCGGTATTATATGGCTGGCAGCAGCAGTAGGTCTCTCTATCGGTTTTGGTGAGTTTTACCTGGCGGCTACTTTTATGGCAGGGACACTTATCATTATTTTTATAACACCGTTCATTAATAAAATATTCCGGTCGAAAAAGGTGACAAGGCAATTGCACCTTGTAATTGCAAGGGAAAATATTGAAATTAAAACGGATATATTTTCCGCCTTGCATAATGAAGGAGTGATTGCAGAGGAGAAAAAAATCACCCTGAAAGACGATAAACTTGAAATTTTGCTGGAGATCGTCCTTTCAGAAGATAAGATTAAATGGTTACTGGATTACCTTTTGAGCATTAAATCAATTTACTCATTCTCTTTTTAGCAATCATTTTGGCACTTTTATCCCACCTTTCTTCCGCTTAATTTTTATGGTTGCATTCTTTTCAAGATTGCTTGAGAGCCTGATATCAAACCTCTTGGTACCATCATATATTACCATAAGGGCAGTATTGGGAGCAATGGCACCTAAATTTTCTGCAAACATCGTCAGCTCATTTATTTTTTGCAGAGAATCCAGTACCACATCAAAATGAATGGGTTTTGTACTTAGCTTCTGGTGAAAAGCCATCAGTTTTTTATTAAAGAAGATAGAAATAGAATCGCCGTCCACTTCACCGTTATCATAAAAATCAATTTTCAATGAATCTGATTCTACCTCAATTTCATCACTTACAATATTTTCTCTCTCCGTGTATTCTCTTTCAATCACATAATTGGTTACTTTCCGTTGTATAATAGTAACAGCACCGGCAGTGTCAGTTAATGAAGGCTTCCACAACTGGTAGGTTTCTTTAAACTCTCTCATTGCTTTGAGTACAGAATCTTTTTTGCTGATATCTGCATTCATCCGCAGGCTGAAATTGATATTAGCACAAACGTTTTTATAATCAGGCAATGCTACAAAGTTGCCCACAAGGTCTGCACCAGCCTGCGCCACCCGTAGTGTTGCCTGCATTGTCATAATGCAATCC
>JAJAZO010000223.1 GCA_026785745.1 Chitinophagaceae bacterium
ACATTCAGCAGCATAACAGGAACAGCCTCCCGAAGGCTGTTAAAAATGAAATTCCACACCAGTAAAGATTTTTGCATAATAAGAAAGCTTCGTAAGCCCCTTTAGGGGTTTGGGGTTTGGTATAAACTCATCAGCACTTTTTCCGGCGTCATCGGCGCATCATAAGGAATAACAGCAGCAGGATTAAATGCCTTCACCGCATTGCGCAATGCAAAATAAGCACCGATACCATACATGAGTGGTGGTTCGCCAACAGCTTTGCTTCTGAATATCGCCAGGTTGTCTTTCTCCGTTTCCAATGAGTTAATAGTTATTTCTTTTGGTACCGAATAAATATCCGGCACTTTGTAAGTACTTAATGCATTGCTCCGCAATTTTCCTTCTTTATCATAAACTATTTCTTCCATCGTCATCCAGCCGATGCCCTGTACAATCCCCCCTTCACATTGTCCGATATCAATCATCGTATTCATACTACTGCCAAAATCATGTACCACTTTTACAGCATCAACTTCATAAATACCACGAAGGCAATCTATCGTTACAGAAGTAATGGCGGTTCCGTAAACATGATACGCAAACGGATGTCCTTTTTCTTTATTGGCATCATAATGAATACCCGGCGGTGTGTAGTGGGCCAGCTCAGATAAGCTGATGCGTTTGATGTATGCAGCCATCACCAGTTTGTTCCAGTTCCAATCTGTTTTTTCACCATTGATATAAACCCATTCTTCTTTTAATTCAAACGGCGGTATTTCTGTTTTTCCAATATCGGCGGACAATATACATTCTTCTGCCGCTACACTTTTTAGACGCTCCAGAATTTTCAGGCATGCTATCTCTGTGGCTTTGCCGTTAAGGTCTGCCGCAGCGCTGGCGGCTGTCGGGGATGTGTTGGCGATACGCCAGGTATTAGTAGAATTAATTTTTATCTTATCCGGGCTGATAGAAAATATTTTCGCTGCCACCTGTAGTATTTTGGTGTTCACCCCCTGCCCCATTTCCACCGCACCGGTGCTTATGCCCACACTGCCATCAGTATATACATGCACCAGCGACCTTGCCTGGTTCATCATTGTTTTAGTAAAAGAAATACCAAAACAAATCGGCATTAATGCTATTCCTCTTTTATACAACTTATTCGCTGAATTAAAATCAGCAACTTCCTGCTGCAATTTTTTTACATCATATAGCTTAATAGCTTTATCCCAGCATTCATTGGCTTCGCTTTGTGCAATTTGTCCGTAAGGAAACACATCACCTGTTTTTAATAAATTTTTTTGTTGAATAACAAGAGGATAAATCTGTAATTGTTCAGCAGCTTTAGCAATAGCCGCTTCTATTACAAACATTCCCTGCGGCCCGCCAAACCCACGAAAAGCCGTATTGGGTGGTAAGTGTGTGCGGCAACTATAAGCTGTTGCTTTTACATTCGGAATAAAATATGAATTGGTGCAATGAAACAATGTTCGTTCCATCACCGCCGGAGATAAATCAGCCGCTGCTCCTGCATTTTGATAGAAGGTGGCTTCATAAGCAATGATTTTATAATCTGTATCCAACCCGATTTTAAAATCAGAGGAATAAGGATGCCGCTTACCAGTCATCCGCATATCTTCTATCCGGTGCAGGGCATACTTTACCGGCTTCTTTAAATGATAGGTTGCCAGGGCACACATCAGTCCCCAGGTAGTTGCCTGATCTTCTTTGCCACCAAAGCCACCGCCCAATCTTGTTGTATCCACTTCAATCTGATTCATTGAAAGAGACAAAACTCTTGCAGCAGTTCTTTGTACGGCGGTAGGCCCTTGTGTGGAAGAATAAATTCTTATCGCACCATTTTCCTGCGGCAGTGCATAAGCCCCTTGTGTTTCGATGTATAAATGTTCCTGTCCGTTGGTTTCAGTGCTTCCTTCAAAAATATGTTTGCATTGGTTCCATGCAGTTGTTGTATCTCCAAGCTGAAATGTTCTTGGTGGAATAATCAACTCTCCTTTTTCTTTCGCTTCTCTTGGGTCAGTAATAATGGGCAATGGCTCAATCACCGCTTTTATTTTCTTTACCGCTGCTTTAGCCTCTTTATCAGAAGTAGCAACAACCAATGCAATGGGCATTCCGCAAAAATGAACATGAGTACCAGCCAGTAATTCTTCATCAGGAATAATCCCGCCAATCTGGTTTTCACCAGGAATATCAGTAGCTGTAAAAATCCTTACCACTCCGGGCATAGACATTGCCTCATCAGTATTCAGCGATATTATTTTTCCATGCGCCACCGGCGAATCAAAAACTGAGGCGAACAAGGTTCCGTTCACCAATGGAATATCATCGAGGTAAACCGACTCGCCTCTTACATGGGTGTATGAATCTATATTTTTCATTTTTTTTTAGCCACGAATTACACGAAGGGCACTAATAAAAGAATAGTTTCAAAGGAAATCAATTTATTTTTAATTGTATTCATTCGTGTTATTAGTGTAATTCGTGGCCTTTTTATTGCTATTTCAATAATTCTATAAAATGAGCCTTTATCAATTGCCCCAGCAATAGCGTTTTATATTCTTTTGTTCCCCTTGCATCACTGATGGGCGATATTTCTGTTTGCATTACCTCAATCACATCCTGCCCCAGCGAATCACCAATTTTCTTTCCTTTCAAAAATTCCGAAGCCTTTTGCAAATACATAGGTACCGGGGCCACACCACCAGCCGACAAGCCGGCACTTTCAATCACATCACCCTTCATTTGTAAACGGATAGCTGAATTTACACTGGCAATATCGAGGTGTGTACGTTTGCTTACTTTTTCAAAATGAAAATATGTATTTGCATCAGGCAATTCAAACCAAAGCTGCTCAATATATTCTTCAGGTTTTTTATCCAACATTTTATAGCCCTTGTATAATTTTCTTAAGGGTAGTTCTCTTCTAGTTTTTCCATCACTCAGTACTAATTGTGCATCTAATGCTAAAAAGAAAATAGTAAAGTCTCCAACCGGGGAAGCATTGATAAAATTTCCGGCAATGGTGGCCATGTTGCGGATGGGAGTAGAGGAAACTAATTTCGCATAGCGTTGAAATGCTGGTATTGCTTCACTTATTATTGACGATGCTTTCATATCACTCACAGTTGCCGAAGGGCCGATGATACATTTATTACCTTCTCTGCTAATACCATTCAGTTCAGGATGGTCGAAGACAAAACGAATGTCTGCATTCGTCATAGCCTCATGTTTCTGCACATATAAATCTGTACCACCACCAACCGTAGTGAATGGTGTGTGGTGTCCCGATAGCAATCGGGAGGTGAGTGGGGTTTCCTGAAGTGCTATTAGTTTTTCCTTTATTCCTGCGAAATATTCCGGCAGGATTTTTTTTCTTGCAACAAACGCTGTTACTTCTTCGCCATTTCTTTCTTGCATTAATGCAGCAATTTTTGCGGCTGCTCTTTCAATGGATTTGTACCCCGTACATCGGCAAATATTTCCATCAATGGCGGCAATGGCAGTTTGCTGGTTGGCTTCGGCATTGCTCAAACAAAATCCAGCCAGCGACATTACAAAACCGGGTGTACAAAATCCGCATTGTGTAGCGCCTTCATCTGCCATGGCCTGCTGTATTGGATTCAGACTGTCTGAAAAATTAATCCCTTCAATAGATACAATATGTTTGCCCTGTGCATTACCTATCGGCATCAGGCAACTTGTCATTGACTCATATTGCAATTCGCCGCCTGCCTGCCTTTCTGCCGACAAGGAAGATCCGGCAGGCAGGCTAACTATTTCACCAACCAATATGTTGCAGGCACCACAATCACCTTCCCGGCAACCAATTTTTGTTCCCATCAGGTGTTGATGATATCGGATAAAATCAAGCATGACCATACCGGCTGGCAGGTAAGTAGCAATCGTTTTATCGTTAAGTATAAACTGTATCAAGCTATCTTTATGATTGACCTTTAAAGTTAGAATAAAAGAACGTAACTATTACATATCAAGCAAGCACTATTAATTGAAGAGTTTTAATAATAAAGAAGTTTCGTATCCCCCTTTAGGGGATACTTACTATCGTCTTATAGCAATCTGGGTTCTTTGCGAAGCGATGATTGGTGGCATTATCCACGGATTTAAAATACCTGTATCGGGATTAGTGGTTGGCAGTTGCGCCGTCATTTGTATTTGCCTCATTGCCTGGTATGCACCTAATAAAGGAGCCATTATCAAAGCCACTATCATTGTTGCCATATTTAAAATGATGCTGAGTCCGCAGGCACCACCGCCAGCTTATATCGCTGTTTTTTTCCAGGGCCTGCTGGGGGAATTATTATTCTGGCGGCGGCGGTTCTTTATGTTATCCTGCATCGTATTAGCAGTGTTAAGCTTGCTGGAATCTGGATTGCAACGCATATTAATGCTGACGATTGTATATGGCAATGACCTCTGGAAAGTAATTAACAATTTCATTAATGGGTTGACAAAACAAAAAACTTCGACCAACTATAGTTTATTGATTGGCACTGGTTATGTGTTACTACACCTCATCACCGGGTTATTTATTGGCTGGTGGGCTTCCTTGCTGCCAAAGCGGATTGAAAAATGGAGTAAAGACGAACGATATAAAATACACATAGATAATGCAGCAGTCACAACGCTACCTGCCACATCACGAAAAAAGAAACGGTTTAAAAAAGGGTTGTTTATAATCTGGCTGTTACTGATAGCCTTGTATGTGCAATCATACTTTAAAATCGGCACACCGTTATCGCC